>JBAUMA010000352.1:0-1891 GCA_049578485.1 Specibacter sp. | reverse complement strand
CGGGATGGGTTGTGCCGCATTTCTCTTGACGGCGGTGTTCACCCCGAGTACCGCCGGCAAGGCATTGGTACTCGACTGATGGACATGCTTGAAAAGCGCGGAATCGATAAGGCATCGTTGATGCACCCCGGTGCCCCTTCTTCCATTGACCTGTGGGGAAATGCGGCAGGACACGGCGCGGGCATCATGGCCGAATCCAGGGGGTATTATCCAGCGCGGTACTTCCAGGACATGACGGTGACGACTCTTGGATTCAGGAAGGGCGCTACGGTGCATGATTATGACCGCTCCATGGATTCGGTGCCCTATTCGTCGGAATTGGCAGAATCGGTTCGCCTGCTCGACAATGAGGCTTTTGCTGACCACTGGGGATCGACGCCTAAAACGGCCGAGGAATGGGACGATATGAGCTCGGCGCGCTCGTTCCGCGCAGCGCGCTCCCGAATCTTGATCGAGAATGGCCATGAAGAAGCGAGTCGAAAGATCGTTTCCTATGTCCTCGCCTCGGAATGGGCGCCCGGAGAACTGTACGTGGCGCGTGTGGGGACGGCCAGGGACTCGAGGGGCAGGGGCTATGCCGCAAGATTATTATCGGAAGTGGTCGGCTCCTCGTTGGCTGATGGATTTACAAAAGTTGAGCTCAGCGTTGACGCGCAGAGTCCTACCGGGGCCGTTGGTTTGTATGAGCGTCTGGGATTTTCCGTTACCAGGACGGGCACTATGTATCGAAAAATGGTTCCTGCTTCCGAACCGACCGGATGACGCCTCTGTTCACATTCCGGAGAGCAACGGGAGGCCCAATGACAAAGCCAAGGCAAACATCGTGATGGCGATGATTCCATCCAATATTCTCCATGACACCGGCCGGGCAAAGAAGCCCCTTAGATAACGGGCACCATATCCGAGCACGCTAAACCAGATGATGCTACCGAGCGCGGCCCCGATGCCAAACAGCCACCGCCCGTCGGGTCCCTGTGCCGAGGCAATTGAACCCAAAAGAATCACGGTGTCGAGGTAAACGTGCGGATTTAGCCACGTCAGCGCCAGCACGGTAAAGATGACGGATTTTCGTGTACTCCCGGAGTCGGAGGAACTTAGCGTAAGGGCCTGTGGATTTAGAGCACGCCGGGCGGCAAATAGCGCATACGTGAGAAGGAAACACGCGCCCCCAACCCTTGCCACGGTAATAAACCAAGGAGCTAACTCTAAGATGGCACCAAGCCCTGCGATTCCGGCAAAGATGAGCACAATATCTGAGACCATGCAGATCAGTACTGCGGTACGGACGTGTTCTCGGCGGATGCCTTGGCGTAGAACGAAAGCATTTTGGGCACCGATGGCAATAATGAGTGATAGGCCCGTGGCGAGGCCGGCAAACAAAGGAAATGGATTCACACCATGAACTTATGGGAACGATCAATCGATGTCGAACTAATTATTCTTAGTATTCATTAGAATCTCTTAGTATGGATTTCCCCGCCGAACACCTCCACACATTCAAGACCGCACTCGAAGCGGGGACACTTGAATTAGCCGCCCGAGAGCTCAACGTCACCGCCTCGGCTGTGAGCCAACGGTTGAAGGCCCTGGAAAAGCAGGTTGGAAGTGTGCTGTTCATCCGTTCACGACCCCTCAGGGCAACCTCCAGCGGTGGTGTGCTGCTCCGGCTGGCGCGTGAAACCGAGTTGTTGGGTGCCGAGGCCCAACGCCAATTGGGCATGAACCACAATGAAACGCAGCCCCCGGAACCATCGCGTATCAGTATCGCGGTAAATGCCGATTCGCTTGCAAGTTGGTTTTCACCTGTTTTTCGTGGGCTGGCCCAAGAAGGCCATATAGCTTGTGAAATTCTCAGACATGACGAGGCCCATTCCACCGAACTGTTGCGATC
>JBAUMA010000351.1:0-3625 GCA_049578485.1 Specibacter sp. | reverse complement strand
ACTTTTGATTGACCATCGGCATAAGTTCATCTAGGTTTGGGTTCACGATGAGAAACGGGTCCGCCCGAAACGCTCAATCAAGAATTTTTCGGATGTCCCACCACAATGACAAGGAAGTCGCGAAAGTGAAAATTCGTACTTTTGCCGCAGCAGCGGCAATCGCAGCTCTTGCAATTACCGCCACGGGCTGCAGCGGCGGCACCAGCAACGCCGGCTCCTCCGACGGCGGCGGAAAGACCCTCACCTACTGGGCCAGCAACCAGGGCACCAGTCTTGACAACGACAAGGAGGTCCTCACTCCGCAGCTCAAGAAGTTCGAGGACGAGACCGGCATCAAGGTCAACCTTGAAGTCATCGGCTGGAATGACCTGCAAACCCGCATCCAGACCGCCGTCACCTCCGGCCAGGCGCCGGATGTACTCAACATCGGCAACACCTGGGCCGCATCGCTGCAGTCCACCAACGCATTCATGCCGTTTGATGCCGCAGCATTCGACGCGATCGGTGGCAAGGACAAGTTCGTCAAGACAGCCATGGACACCGGCGGCGTCGCCGGGCAGGATCCCACCTCGGTGCCCCTCTATGGACTGGCCTACGGGCTGTACTACAACAAGGCCATGTTCAAGGCGGCCGGGCTGACTCCGCCCACCAACTGGGCCGACATGGTCACCGATGCCAAGAAGCTGACCACTGGCGGCAAATACGGTTTCGCACTGGCCGCCGGCAGCTACACCGAAAACGCCCACTTTGCGTTCATCAACGCGGCACAGAACGGTGCCGATCTGTTCAGCGCCGACGGCAAGCCCACCTTCGACTCCGACGGCGTGGTTGACGGCATCAGCCGCTTCCTGGACCTGATGCAGACAGACAAGGTTGTCAACGTCGGCAACGCCCAGTATGACAACGGCACCAAGGCCGTCAACGACTTCGCCACCGGCAAGGTCGCCATGATCATCAACCAAAACAATGCCGACAGCAGCATCGTTGCCAACGGCATGAAGAGCGACGAGTACGGTGTCGTGGCCTTCCCCGCTCCGGCAGGCGCCAAGGACGTGGCCAGCCACGTGGCCGGCATCAACATGTCCATCTTCAAGAACACGAAGAACAAGGATGCCGCCCTGAAGTTCGTGAAGTTCATGACGAGCCCGGACACGCAGACCGCCCTGGGCAAGCCGTTTGCCTCGCTGCCCGTACTCACCGGCGCCAAGGCGGTCTTCACCGACAATGCCGAGGAAGCCCAGACCTTCAGCGACATCTACGCCAACAAGTCCAAGCCTCTGCCCCTGGTTCCTTCCGAGGACCAGTTTGAAAGCACCGTTGGCAAGGCCATGAACCAGATGTTCGCCACCATCGCCTCCGGCGGCACGGTCTCCAAGGCAGACATCAAGACCGCACTGACCACGGCCCAGCAGGCAGTCGAAGCCGCGGGATAGGCCCCACCGGCTCCCCAATCGCGGCTCGCGGGGCGAGCGGCGATTGGGGGCCATCTCGCCTCTCGCCCAGCCAGCCTCCCGGACCCGCTCCCACCGGCTCCCTTGGGCGCCGGGTCCCCATCGCATCTTTCCCAGATTGCCGAGGGGGTTTGTGAGCAGTTCCTGCTCCTCCCCCCGATCCACGGGCCCTTTTGGCCCCTTCATACTTCACGTCTTTTAGAAAGGTGAGTGTTCGCAGTGTCTGCAACCACCGCCACGAAGAAGTCCGGGCCCTCGGCCGGCCCGCCCAAGGGCAAATCCCGCAAGCCGCGCCGTGCCGGTTGGTGGCTGCCGTACGCACTTCTCGCCCCCGCTGTCGTCTTTGAACTGGTCATCCACGTCATCCCCATGGTGACCGGAATCTGGATGAGTTTCCTCAAGCTCACTAAAATGTTCATCTCCAACTGGGGAAATGCCCCTTTCGTCGGGCTCAAGAACTACTCCGTCGCCCTCGATTTCAACTCCGCCGTTGGTGCGGGCCTGCTGAAGTCATTCCTGATCACCGCCGCGTTCACCATCCTCGTGGTCGGCATCTCCTGGGGCCTGGGCATGGCGGCCGCCGTCGCCCTGCAAAGAACGTTCCGGGGACGGGCCATCTTCCGCACCCTGTTCCTGATCCCCTACGCACTGCCCATGTACGCCGGCGTCATCGCCTGGAAGTTCATGCTGCAAAAGGACACCGGGGCCGTCAACCACCTGCTCTATGACAACCTCGGACTGCCGGGGGACAAGCCCTTCTGGCTGATCGGCGACAACGCGTTCATCTCCGTGGTCATCGTGGCCATCTGGCGCCTGTGGCCCTTCGCCTTCCTCATGCTCATGGCCGGCCTGCAGTCCATCCCCACCGACGTCTACGAGGCATCGGCCGTGGACGGGGCAAAGCCGTTGCGCCAGTGGTCGGCCATCACCTTGCCCATGCTGCGGCCCGTCAACATGGTCCTGTTGTTGGTCATGTTCTTGTGGACGTTCAATGACTTCAACACCCCGTTCGTGTTGTTTGGTGGCTCCAACCCGCCGGCCGGCGACCTGATCTCCTTCCATATCTACAATGCGTCGTTCCTGACCTGGAATTTCGGATCCGGCGCCGCCATGTCCGTCCTGCTCCTGCTGTTCCTGCTGGTTGTCAGCGGAATCTACCTTCTCTTCATGAACCGGAGGAAAGACCGTGCATGAAACAACTGGTGCCAAGACATTTCGAATCGTCACCATCACCCTGCTGAGCATTTTCACCATTGTGCCCATCTACGTCATGGTGATCTCCGGCCTGAAACCGCTGCAGGATGTCCAGGGTGCCTTCTCCTGGTGGCCAAGCACCCTGACCATCCAGCCCTACATCGACATGTGGAAGACCGTCCCGCTGGCCAGCTACTTCGGCAACTCCGTGATCGTATCCAGCGTCGCGACGGTGCTCTCGCTGATCATCGCGATCTTCGCCTCCTACGCCATCTCCCGCTACAACTTCCGGGGCCGGTCGATCTTCTCCACCACGGTACTGTCCACCCAGATGCTCCCGGGCGTGTTGTTCCTGCTTCCGCTGTTTCTGATCTTCGTGAACATCAACACGAACTTCGGCCTGCAGCTTGTCGGCACTCGGACGGGCTTGATCATCACCTACCTGACGTTCTCCCTGCCCTTCTCCATCTGGATGTTGGCGGGATACTTTGACGGCATCCCGAGGGAATTGGACGAGGCCGCCAAGGTGGACGGCTGCGGTCCCATGCGCGCGCTGGTCACGGTGATCCTGCCGGCTGCCCGGCCGGGACTGGTGGCGGTGGCCATCTACAGTTTCATGACGAGTTGGGGTGAAGTCCTCTTTGCGTCGGTTATGACCACGGACGCCAATCGAACGCTCGCCGTCGGGTTGCAGCTGTACTCGACGCAGACCAACGTGTATTGGAACCAGATCATGGCCGCCTCCGTGGTGGTCAGCATCCCGATCGTGATTGGCTTCCTGCTGCTGCAGCGCAACTTCGTGGCCGGGCTGACCGCTGGCGCCGTGAAGTAGTTCGGCAGCTCGCGCCCGCTTTTGCCGGAACCATGGCAAAAGCGGGCGAGACCGCCAGCGGCCTCCGAATGAATTGGAAATGAAATCCAGCAAGCTGTTGATTTGGGAAACAGCCGACTTTTGATTGACCGTGATCATAAGTTCCACT
>JBAUMA010000350.1:0-1859 GCA_049578485.1 Specibacter sp. | reverse complement strand
TGCGGGAGGCGCGCGGGTTGGCCTCGAGCACGTACAGGATGTCGGCGGCCAGGGCGAACTGAATGTTGATCATGCCCCGGACGCCCACGCCCTCGGCGATGGCACGGGTTGCGGCCCGGACACGGTCCTGGACGTCCTTGCCCAAGGTGATGGGGGGCAGCACGCAGGCGGAGTCACCCGAGTGGATGCCGGCCTCCTCGATGTGCTCCATGATGCCGCCAAGGTACATGTCCTTGCCGTCGAACAAGGCGTCGACGTCAATTTCAATGGCGTCCTCAAGGAACCTGTCGATCAGCACCGGGTGGGCTTCGGTGATCTCGGTGGCGTTCTTGATGTAGCGCGAGAGGTTGGCCTCGTCGTAGACGATCTCCATGCCGCGGCCGCCCAAAACGTAGGACGGGCGCACCAGCACGGGGTAGCCGATCTCGTCGGCGATCTTCTTGGCGTCGTTGAAGGACACTGCCGTGCCGTTCTTGGGCGCAATGAGCCCGGCCTCGTCGAGCACGCGGGAGAACATGCCGCGGTGTTCGGCCAGGTCGATCGCCTCGGGCGAAGTGCCCAGGATGGGTACGCCGGCGTCGGCCAGTTCCTGGGCCAGCTTCAGCGGGGTCTGCCCGCCGAGCTGGACGAAGACGCCCATGACGCCGCCGGTGCGCTCCTCGGCCGCGATGACCTCCAGCACGTCCTCGAGCGTCAGCGGCTCAAAGTAGAGGCGGGTGGAGACGTCGTAGTCGGTGGAGACGGTTTCCGGGTTGCAGTTGACCATGACGGTCTCGTAGCCGGCCTTGCGCAGCGCCATGGAGGCGTGCACGCAGGAGTAGTCAAACTCGATGCCCTGTCCGATCCGGTTGGGGCCGGAGCCCAGGATGAGGATAGAGGGCTTTTCGTGCAAGGCGATCTCGTCCTCCTCATCGTAGGAGGAGTAGTGGTATGGGGTGTAGGCGTTGAACTCGGCCGCGCACGTGTCCACCGTCTTGTAGACGGGGCGGATGTTCAGGGCCTGGCGCACACCGCGCACCACGGCCTCGGAGTTGTTCGTCAGGGCGCCGATCTGGGCGTCGGAGAAGCCATGGCGCTTGGCCAGTTTCAGCATTTCCGGCGTCAGAGCGGTGGACTGGCGGATCGTGGCCGAGACCTCGTTCAGCAGCACCAGCTGGTCAAGGAACCAAGGGTCGATGCCCGTGGCTTCGTATAGTTCCTCAACCGTGCCGCCGCCCAGCAGGGCCCGCTGCACCTGGGACAGGCGCTCCGTGGTGGGGCGCTTGGCGGCCTCGATCAGCTCGGGGACGTCCAGTGCGTTGACGGTCTTGAAGTCCAGGCTGGCACCCTTTTGCTCCAGTGACCGCAGCGCCTTTTGCAGCGCCTCGGTGAAGTTGCGGCCCATGGCAATGGCCTCGCCGACGCTCTTCATGGTGGTGGTCAGGGTGGGGTCCGCGGCCGGGAACTTCTCAAACGCGAAACGGGGCACCTTCACGACGACGTAGTCAAGGCTCGGCTCGAAGGAGGCCGGCGTCTTCTGCGTGATGTCGTTGGGGATCTCGTCCAGCGTATAGCCCAGTGAGAGCTTGGTGGCGATCTTGGCGATCGCGAAGCCCGTGGCCTTGGAGGCCAGCGCCGAGGAGCGGGACACGCGCGGGTTCATCTCGATGATGACCATGCGGCCGTCGGCGGGGTTCACCGCGAACTGCACGTTAGAGCCCCCGGTATCGACGCCGATCGCGCGCAGGCAGGCGATCGATGCGTCGCGCATCCTTTGGTACTATTTGTCGGTCAGCGTCAGCGCCGGGGCGACGGTGACGCTGTCGCCGGTGTGGATGCCCATCGGATCGACGTTCTCGATCGAACACACGATGATGCAG
>JBAUMA010000349.1:0-4714 GCA_049578485.1 Specibacter sp. | reverse complement strand
CGCCCAAGGTGGCATGAAAGCGGCGATACTTGGCCTGGCGGTTGCCAGCGTGGCACTCTCCTGGTTTGTGGTGCACACCTTGTTCACTCTTCGGTATGCCACTATTTACCATCGAGAGAATGAGGGTGTTGATTTCAATGAAAAGAAGTCGCCACGGTATCTAGACTTCGCCTATCTCTCCTTCACTGTGGGCATGACTTTTCAGGTCTCCGATACCGATCTGACGACTGATGCCATCCGGTATACCGCACTGCGTCAGGCGCTGCTGTCGTACCTGCTGGGTGCGATCGTGTTGGCCACGACTATCAACCTGGTCTCAGGGCTGGCCCACTGATCAAAGAAGCGCCTGCCCCTACCGCCTCTGTGGGCGAACCGTGGTCCTAATGGCCGACTCTGGCCTTGTGGTCAGTTCATGGGTCTAGGCTGGGGGCATGCTTAGGGTGATGGTGGTTTTGGCGTTGTCCTGCTTGAGCGCTGCGTCGGTCGTGTTGCTGGTGCTCGGCGGCCCGTGGTGGTGGGTGGCGGTGGCGATTTTCGGGGCGCTGCTGGTGGTGGCGGTTGCGGACGTGACGCAAAAACGGCACTCCATTCTGCGCAACTATCCGGTGATCGGGCATATGCGCTTCGCGTTGGAGTACATTCGCCCGGAACTGCAGCAGTATTTCATCGAGCGGAACTATGACGGCCGGCCTTTCGACAGGGACACCCGCTCGCTGATCTATGAACGTGCCAAGGGTACCAACCAGGAGCAGGCCTTCGGCACGGAACGGGACGTCAATGAGGTGGGCTACGAGTATTTGGTGCATTCGACGGCGCCGCTGGAACCGCCGGCCGAACCGCCCCGGGTGCGGATTGGCGGGCCCGATTGCACGCAGCCGTACGACATGGCCTTGCTGAACGTTTCGGCGATGAGTTTTGGGGCACTGTCCTCCAACGCCATACTCGCCCTGAACAAGGGTGCGGCGCTGGGCGGCTTCGCCCACGACACTGGAGAGGGCGGCCTGACCGACTACCATCTGCGCCACGGCGGTGACCTGGTGTGGGAGATCGGCAGCGGCTACTTTGGTGCCCGCACCAAGGACGGTGAATTCGACCCGCAGATGTTCGCGGACAAGGCTGCGCACTCGTCCGTGAAATGTCTTTCGCTCAAGCTGAGTCAGGGTGCCAAGCCGGGCATCGGCGGAGTGCTGCCGGCGGCCAAGGTCACGGCGGAGATCGCCGAGGCACGCAATGTGCCCGAAGGCGTGAAATGCGTCAGCCCCGCGGCACACAAGGTGTTTTCCACCCCGCGGGAACTGATCCAGTTCATGGGCACCATGCGGGAGCTGGGCAAGGGGAAACCCGTGGGTTTCAAGCTGTGCGTGGGGTCGCGCAGCGATGTGCTGGCGATCTGCAAGGCCATGGTGTCCGAAGGTATCACCCCTGACTTCATCATTGTGGACGGTTCGGAGGGTGGCACGGGGGCGGCCCCGATGGAGTACGAGGACCACATGGGCACGCCGCTGACCGAAGGGTTGATGTTGGTGCACAATGCGCTGGTGGGGACGGGGCTGCGCAGCCGGATCCGGGTGGGTGCGGCCGGTAAGGTGGCCACGGGCACCGACATCGTCAAGCGGATCATCCAGGGTGCCGATTACACCAACGCGGCCCGGGCCATGATGATGGCCACCGGCTGCATCCAGTCCCAGCGCTGCCACACCAACGAGTGTCCCGTGGGTGTGGCCACCCAGGATCCGCGCCGGGTCCGGGCACTGGATGTGGAAAACAAGAGTGTCAGGGTCCAGCGGTTCCAGGAGTCAACCGTCAGCGAGGCGCTGCGCATGATGGCCTCCATGGGGGCGGCCGGACCCGATCAGCTGACACCGTTGATGATGCGGCGACGGATCGGCCATATGGACACCAAATCCTACGCCGAGCTGTACCACTGGTTGTCCCCGGGGCAGCTGCTGGCGGAAGTCCCGGCGTCGTGGGCTGAAGACTGGACCGTCGCCGACCCTGACTCCTTTGCCCCGCAGCAGGGCTTCAACGGAAGGACTTTGGTATGAGCACGGTGGCAGCGATGATCGTCAAGTCACTGGCGGATCTGGGCGTGAAAACGGTGTGGGGTGTGGTGGGGGATGCTCTGAACCCGCTGACCGAGGCGATCCGCACGGAGGAGCGGATGGAGTGGATTGGGGTCCGGCACGAGGAGGTGGCTGCCTTTGCCGCGGGCGCCCAATCCCAGTTGATCGGCACGATAGGTGTCTGCATGGGCACGGTGGGGCCGGGATCCATCCACCTGCTCAACGGGCTGTATGACGCCAAGAAATCGCACGCGCCCTTGCTGGCCATCTGTGGGCAGGTGCCCAGCGAGGAGATCGGCAGCGACTACTTCCAGGAGGTCAACAACGACCAGTTGTTCAGTGACGTGGCGGTCTTCACGCGCACCGTGACAAGCCCCGCACAGATGCCGTATCTGTTGGAGCAGGCCGTCAACACTGCCATGGCCAGGCGTGGGGTGGCTGTACTGACCATTCCGGGGGACATCGGCGGCACCGACATGCCCAACGACGCCGTGCCGAATTTTGTCGACGTCGAACAGCCCGCAGCGCCCCACCCCGAGGCACTGCGCAGCGCCGCCCAAATGCTCAATGGTGCGAGCAAGGTGACCATGCTGGTGGGGATGGGGGCTCGCGGGGCCAGGGACGAGGTGCTTGCCGTGGCGAAGAAATTGGCGTCGCCCATGGTGCTCACGCTCAAGGCCAAGGAAGGCCTGGAAGACTCCAATCCCTATCAGGTGGGCCAGTCCGGGCTGATAGGAAATCCTGCCGCCCAACACGCCATGGACAGTTGCGAGGTGTTGCTGATGGTCGGAACGGACTTCCCGTACCGGGACTCGTATCCCGCGGGCAAGGTTGTTATTCAGATAGACAGCAATGGCGAGGTCATCGGCCGGCGGACGGCCGTGGCGCTCGGCGTCGTGGGTGATGCCAAACTCGCCCTGGAGGCGTTGGTGCCCCTGCTGAAGGCCAAGTCGGACCGGTCCCACCTCGTGGCGGCGCAGGACAAGTACCAGTCGTGGACGCAGCGGCATCTGAAATTGGCCAATCCCAACTATGACGCCACCGTGGTGGGGCGGGTGCGCACCTTGGTGGACAACCCGGGGGAGATGATTCGCCCCGAAGCCCTGGCGGCCGCCGTGGACCGGCACGCATCCGAGGACGCGGTCTTCACCTCGGATACGGGCATGTCCACGGTGTGGCTGGCCCGCTATGTGAGCATGCGCGGGAAGCGGCGCCTGCTGGGTTCTTTCAACCTGGGCTCCATGGCCAACGCGATGCCGCAGGCGCTCGGCGCATCCGCCATTGACCGGGACAGGCCCGTGGTGGCCTTTTGCGGGGACGGCGGTTTGACCATGTTGCTGGGCGATCTCCTCACCGCGGTGGCCTACCAGCTGCCGGTGAAATTAGTCGTGTTCAACAACGGCCGGCTGGGCATGGTCAAACTTGAACAGGAGCAGGGCGGCCTGCCGGAATTCGGCACCATCTTGCACAACCCGGATTTAGCGCAAGTGGGCCGGGCCTGTGGACTCCACGGCATCCGGGTGGAGGAAGCCGATGGCCTGGACGCGGCGGTTCAAGAGGCCATGAACCATCCCGGACCCGTAGTGCTGGACGTGGTGACAAACCCCGATGAGGTCTCCGTTCCGCCCAAGACCACCGCCGGACAGGCATGGGGATTCGCCGTCGCGAAGCTCAAGGAGGGACTCACCTCCAGGGGAGATGGCTGATCGCCACAACCCTCCCATACCGCAGGGGAAACTCCTATCGGCCGATTCGACGTGGCTGCCAGCTCGTATGCCATTACCTGCACCGACTCCCACGCGTGGGTGCTACCTGAGCTCTTACCGGTGCCCCTCGTCGCCGCGGTCCCTGGATTCGGTCGGGCTACCGAACGAATGGAAGGACACGCATCGATCCTCACCATGACTTCTTTGGCGCGGCCTGCGGATGAATCCTCGTAGGCCTCTAGATGTCGGAGTCGTTGCTCTGGTCCGTCCGGCGGATGATGGTGTCCCTGTTGGCAGGTTCGATAACGGTGCGGCGTGTGGATGTTGACCGGCGTTTGCGGAAGGTGAATATCAGTCCCAGTATGAAGACGACGACTCCGGCTCCCATGAGGATGTTTCCGACCAGCGACAGGTCTACCCACGTCAGCTGAACGGTTACCGCAAATCTGAGTATTGCACCTATGACAAACAGCAGGATTCCAGAACCAATGCTCATGACAATGTCCCCTTAATTTAGGATTCTTGACCTTGGTAGGCGATCCGCGAGGCTTGTTAGGTTTCGTCGGTACTTCGTCCGCGGCCGCTTACCTGGTCGTTGGGAGCACCGTCGCCGGTGAGTGGACCCTCCTCACGAGTGTTCCCAACATCCTGATGGTGAGAGGGTACCGCTTGGGCTGCAGGTGTGTGGTCCGAAGCGCCAACCCGGTCCGTTTCCGGAGAAGGCGAGTCAGGATCGATAGTTGCTGCCTGTCGCAGAGTCGCTTTGGAGCGAGCGTCGTCTTCATCGGCGGCTGCTCGTTGTTGGTCCGCTTGGATTTTCAGGCGTTCGGCTTCTACTGCTGCCTGCTCTGCTTCGGCGGCCGTAAGGGCAGCGGCTGCTTGTTTCTCACGAGCGTCGAGGCCTGCATCTCTGGCCTTAGCGCGCAGCCTGCCTGCTTGGTCGCG
>JBAUMA010000348.1:0-1888 GCA_049578485.1 Specibacter sp. | reverse complement strand
CGCTTGCCACGGATGACCGATTCCAGGGCGCTGAGCTTGAGCTTGATGCCGAGCTTGCGCAAGGTGTCACTGGGCTGGATGAAGGTCCGGCCCACGTAGGCGTTCTTGACGAACCCGTGCGCGAAGGGAATGCCCGATTGCTCGGCGTAGCCAATGGCTGCGGGGGTGCCGGATTCCGGCACGGGGATGACCAGGTCAGCCTCGGCATGGTTTTCGCGGGCCAGCTGGCGGCCCATTTCCACGCGAGATTCGTAGACGGAACGGCCGGCAATCGTGGCGTCCGGACGAGCCAGGTAAACGTACTCAAAAACGCAACCGGCCGGTGTGGGCGGGGCGAAGTTCTGGGTGCGCACGCCGTCTTCATCGATGGCGATGAATTCGCCGGGCTCGATTTCACGGATCAACGTAGCGCCGATGGTGTTCAGGGCCGCGTCCTCGGAAGCTACAACCCAGCCACTTTCCAGGCGTCCCAGAACCAGCGGGCGTACTCCGTGCGGATCGCGTGCTGCGTACAGGGTGTGCTCGTCCATGAAGACGAAGCTGAACGCACCGTGGATCTTGGGCAGCAATTCCATGGCGGTCTCTTCAAGGGAGCGGCCATCTTCGCCACGCAGCAAGGTGGTGACCAGCGCTGTGTCCGTGGTGTTGCCCTGGGCCATTTCGCCGGAGGTGGGCACGCCGTAGCGGGCAATGACCATCTCATGCAATTCAGCAGAGTTGGTCAGGTTGCCGTTGTGGGCCAGAGCCACCGTGCCGGTGCCAGTGGCACCAAGGGTGGGCTGGGCGTTGGCCCAGTTTGCTGCACCCGTGGTGGAGTACCGGCAGTGGCCCACGGCCATGTGCCCGGTCAGGGTGTTCAGCGTGGATTCGTCAAAGACCTGGGAAACGAGTCCCATGTCCTTGTACACATTGATCCGCTTGCCATCGCTAGTAGCGATGCCCGCCGATTCTTGACCACGGTGCTGTAGGGAATACAGCCCGTAATACGTTAGTTTTGCAACCTCTTCACCGGGTGCCCAGATACCGAGAACGCCACAAGCGTCCTGGGGTCCCTTTTCGCCGGGTAAAAGATCATGGGATAATTTTCCGTCTCCGCGTGCCACGAGAAAATTGTCTCATGTAATGCCGAAGCGCTCTAACCCAATGTGATCTGCGTTATGCCCATTACAGCTCGTCGTCTGTGACCGGGACGTCGTCGGAAACGGATTCCATCACGGCAGTTGTTGCCCGCTTGGTGCTCTGGCGATCCAAGATCAGGGCAACGCCTGCGCCCAAGCCGATGCCGGGCACGATCAACAGCACCGTCAAAAAGCCCATGACACTGCCAGCACTGAAGTCTTCGCCACCCGGGCCCAGCAGGGTGAAAATCGCTGCAGCCACGACACCTACCAGGCCGCCGGCAATCATGAAGGGCACGAACTTCGGTGCGCGGCGAACCGTCAGTTTACGCTGCTCAATCGGGGCAGCAGGCGTTTCGGACGGGTTGTGTGCAGGCTGGGAAGTCATGCCTTCTAGGGTACCCGCCCAAGCTTGGAAGCTGCTGGGCGGGCATCACAGACCTGCTCAGCGCAGGGGCAGTTGCTCGGAAAGGTCCGCCCGCAGCCCCGAGGCAGCCACTTTTCCGCGTTCGACGGCGTCTGCCCACGCCAGTGTGCCGCTCACCAGCGCGAGCCAGGTTTCGGCGTCGCACTCCACCACATTGGGAGGGGTGCCACGGGTGTGTCGGGGACCGGGAATGCATTGCGTGACGCCGAAGGGGGGTACCCGGACTTCCACAGAGTTGCCCGGCGCCCGGGCGCTGAGCTCCTCCAGGCTGAAGCGGACTGCCATAGCGATGACGGGGCGGGCCCGTTCGCCGTCCTGCCAGGCTGCGAGGGCGGAGCTGCCT
>JBAUMA010000347.1:0-2417 GCA_049578485.1 Specibacter sp. | reverse complement strand
GAGCCGTTGCGCGACGGCGAACTGATCCGGGCAGCGGGCGTGGAGATCGGGGTGCTCGCCACCCCAGGGCATACATCCGACTCCGTATGCTTCCACGTGACGGACGACACCGGTGCCTCCCAGGTGCTCACGGGAGACACCATCCTGGGCCAGGGCAGCACCGTGATTTGTTTCCCGGACGGCCGCTTGGGGGACTACCTGGCATCGCTGGATAAGTTGCTGGGGCTTGGCCCGGCAGCCGCCCTGCCCGGGCACGGACCGGTGCTGGAGGATTTGTCCGCCATCGCCGCCGCCTACCAGGCGCACCGGCAGGAGCGGCTCGCCCAGGTGCGCGCCGCCGTCGAACGCCTGCAAGCCGACGGCACGGAGCCCGGAGCGGATGCCGTGACCGCCGTCGTGTACGGGGACGTGCCCGCCAACTTGCAGGGCGCCGCGCAGCTGTCCGTGGAGGCCCAGCTGGATTATTTGCGGGGCCTTACTTCCGCCCCGTGAAGTGCTCCATGGACTTGTAGACGCCAAACACCCGCCCCGCCACCACGTCCCAGACGGCCACCGGCAGCACGCCGCGCAGGGCCGTGCTCAGCTTCACGGTCCAGGGCATCATCAGGATCGGGGTGCCTTCCTTCATGGCCCGCCAGACCCGCTCCGTCACTGCCGTCGGTTCCAGCAGCGGTGTCAGCAAAGGCCCGCGTGCGCCCTCGAACATGCCGGTTTTGATGTAGGAGGGGCAGAACGTGGTGACCTTGATGTGATGGTGGCCTGCTTGCTTCAGTTCCAGGCGCAGGGAGTCGCTCCAGCCGATCACGGCCCACTTGGAGGACGAATAAACGCTCATGCGCGGGTTGGCCAGCAGCCCGGCCGCCGAGGCCACGTTCACGATCCGGGAGGTCCGGCCGCCGGCGATCATGGCGGGCAGGAACTCGCGGGTGATGTGCATCAGGGCGAGGGTGTTGATGGCCATGGTGGCGGCAATGTCGGCGCGCTGATCGTGCTCCCAAAAGTACTTGCCGCGCACGATCCCGGCGTTGTTGATGAGGATGTCCGGGGTGCCAACGTCGTGACGCACCTGCTCCGCGGCCTCCTCGATGGCCTCGAGCTTGCCGACATCCACCACATGGCTGTGGATGTGCGCCCCGCGGCCGCCCAGTTCCGCCACAGCCTGCTCCAACAGCGCGGCGTTGACGTCCCACAGGACCACATGCGCTGCGTGGTCCCGGACGGCCAGCTCGGCGTACATCCTGCCCATGCCCATGGCGGCGCCGGTGATGAGAACAGTTGAGCCTGCAAGGGATTCCATGGTGTTGGTCATTGTTGTTCCTCCGGTGTTGCGGGGGTGGATGGGGCGGGGACGCCTGGGGCGGGGATGAGCTTGCCGGGGTTCATGATGCCCTCCGGGTCCAGGCTGTGCTTGATGGCGGCCAGGACCTTGATGCCGAGCTCCCCGATTTCCGCCTCGAGATAGGGTGCGTGGTCGGTGCCGACGGCGTGGTGGTGGGTGATGGTGGCTCCGGCCGCGACAATCGCGTTCGTGGCCGCCGCCTTGACCCGGGCGTTTTGCGCCAGGCCGTCCTCCTCCAAACCCGACAGGAAAGTAAAGTAGAGGGACGCGCCGTCGGAGTACACATGGGAAATGTGCGTTTGGACGTAGGCTGCCGCTCCGTTGGCCTCCAGTGCGTCCAGGATGGCCCGGCGCACGCTCGCGTACGTCTCTTCGACGCGGCCCCACGTGGCGGCCGTTTCCAATGTCTCCACGAAGACTCCGCGGCTCAGCAGCTCATCACGCAGGTAAGGACCGGAAAACCGGCCGTGCTCCCAGGACTTTCCGGGCAGCGGGCCCAGCGAAATGCCGCCGGCCCGGCGCAGGATGCGGGCGCTGCGCCGCTTGCGTGCCCGCGCCCGGCGCCCGTCTCCCTCCCACACGAACAAGGCCAGCGCCGGCGTCTTTTGGCCGCGGGCAGTGAGGTAGGCGGACAGTGCGCCGGTCTTCCAACCGCCCAGCTTGAAGGTCGATGCCGTTTCATCCGTGTCGCTGAGCCGGCACACATGCGGCATGTCGCCGCGTGCGCCGTCGTGCCGCAACCGCCGCATGGCCTGCGCCCCGGCGGCAAAGGACGGGAAAGACCAGGCGCCGTACACTTTCTCCGCGGGTGCGGGGGAGACCTTGAGCGTTGCGCTCGTGATGATGCCCAGGGTGCCTTCGCTGCCGACGATGACGTCGAGCAGCTTGGGCCCGGCGGCCGAGCCGGGCGCGGAGGAGCCGACGTCGAATGGGCCCACGGGGGTTTCCAGGTGCACGGACTTTACGAGCTCGTCGGAGCGCCCATAGCCCGTGGAGGCCTGTCCGGCGGAGCGGCTGGCCACGTAGCCGCCCAGCGTGGCCTCCTGGTGGCTTTGCGGAAAGTGGCCCAGGGTGAGGC
>JBAUMA010000346.1:0-3345 GCA_049578485.1 Specibacter sp. | reverse complement strand
GTGCTGCGGTCGCAGGCGACGCGGATGCTGCCGCTGCCGTCTGGGCGCCGGGGAAGCCGGGCCCTTCGTTGGCGCGGCGTTTGGCTTGGAAGGCCGTGGCGGCGTCGCGGGCGCGATCGTCCGCGGCCTCGTTCAGGTCATGTCCGGCATGGCCCTTGACCCACTCGAACTTGTAGCTTCGGCCCACGATGGCGGCATCGATTTGTTTGAGCAGGTCCACGTTCAGTACGGGCTTGCCATCGGCCTTGCGCCAGCCTTTGCGCTTCCAGCCCGGCATCCACTTGGTGATGCAGTTGATGACGTACTGGCTGTCGCACAGGATGTGCAGGGGTTCATTGGGAATGTGCGCGGTGGAGAGGAACAGATCCAGGACCGCCATGAGTTCGCCCATGTTGTTGGTGCCGTGCGGCCAACCGCCGGCCCTCCAGCAGGAGTCGTCCACATACCAGGCCCAGCCCGCGGGACCCGGATTTCCTAAAGCCGAACCATCGGCTGCCGCAACAATTGTCATAAGTCCATACTTTCAGACTCCGCTGACACTTAAACGCCAAAGGCGCCCCCGCCTGTTCGGCAAGGGCGCCTTTGACTTGGTGACTCTAGGCACTCAAGGCGTCAACCCACATAGGGGCCCACGCGCCTGGGCCCCCAGCTTCGAGGGCCCCCAACTCAAGACGCGCCAGCGGCTTGAGTTGGGGAGAGGCTGGGGACTAGAAGCCGCCCATGCCGCCCATGTCGTCGCCGCCGCCACCGGCGGGTGCAGCCTTTTCGGGCTTGTCGGCAACAACTGCTTCGGTGGTCAAGAACAGACCGGCAATGGAGGCCGCGTTCTGAAGTGCGGAACGGGTTACCTTTACCGGGTCGTTGACGCCGGCAGCCAGCAGGTCCTCGTAAACGCCGGTCGCAGCGTTCAGGCCGTGGCCCACGGGCAGGCCGCGGACCTTGTCGACAACCACGCCGGGCTCCATGCCCGCGTTGAAGGCAATCTGCTTCAACGGCGCGTCGATGGCAACCTTGACGATGTTGGCGCCAGTGGCCTCGTCGCCGGTCAGGTTCAGGTTGGCGAAAGCCTTCACGCCGGCCTGGATCAGGGCAACGCCACCGCCGGGGACGATGCCTTCTTCAACGGCTGCCTTGGCGTTGCGCACTGCATCTTCGATGCGGTGCTTGCGCTCCTTGAGCTCAACTTCGGTGGCGGCACCGGCCTTGATGACTGCAACGCCGCCGGCCAGCTTGGCCAGGCGTTCCTGCAGCTTCTCGCGGTCGTAGTCGGAATCGGAGTTTTCGATCTCGGCACGGATCTGGGCCACGCGACCGGCGATGGCGTCGGCGTCGCCGGCACCTTCAACGATGGTGGTCTCGTCCTTGGTGACAACAACCTTGCGGGCCTTGCCCAGGAGATCAAGGGTGGTGTTTTCCAGCTTGAGTCCGACTTCTTCGGAGATGACCTGGCCACCGGTGAGGATGGCGATGTCGGCCAGCTGGGCCTTGCGGCGGTCGCCGAAGCCCGGAGCCTTGACGGCTACGGACTTGAACAGGCCGCGGATCTTGTTCACGATCAACGTGGCCAGTGCTTCGCCTTCAATGTCTTCGGCGATGATCAGCAGCGGCTTGTTGGACGCCATGACCTTCTCGAGGACGGCAACGAGGTCCTTGACGTTGGAGATCTTGGAGTTCACGATCAGGATGTACGGGTCTTCAAGAACCGTTTCCTGGCGCTCCGTGTCGGTGACAAAGTATGCGGAGATGTAACCCTTGTCGAAGCGCATGCCTTCGGTGAGCTCGAGCTCCAGGCCGAAGGTGTTGGACTCCTCGACGGTGATAACACCTTCCTTGCCAACCTTGTCCAGGGCTTCGGCAATAAGTGCGCCGATTTCGGGATCGCCGGCCGAGATGGACGCGGTGGCGGCGATCTCTTCCTTGGTCTCGATTTCCTTGGCGGAGGCGAGCAGCTGCTCGATGACGGCTGCAACAGCCTTCTCGATGCCGCGCTTGAGGGACAACGGATCGGCGCCGGCTGCGACGTTGCGCAGGCCTTCCTTGACCAGTGCCTGTGCCAGAACGGTGGCCGTCGTCGTGCCGTCTCCGGCGATGTCGTCGGTCTTCTTGGCAACTTCCTTGACCAGCTCGGCGCCGATCTTCTCGTAAGGATCGTCCAGCTCGATCTCCTTGGCGATGGAAACACCATCGTTGGTGATCGTGGGGGCGCCCCACTTCTTTTCGAGAACAACGTTGCGGCCGCGCGGGCCCAAGGTGACCTTGACGGCGTCGGCGAGGATGTTCAACCCACGCTCAAGGCCGCGGCGTGCCTCTTCATCGAATGCAATGATCTTGGCCATGTAGGCTTCAGTCCTTTCGGGACAGTCATTTCGGACTCAGGTTCCCCGCTGTGGTGCCCGCGACGGACGAATTCCGTTCCGGCGATCTCTTTACGCCGGACACAAAATCCTCACCACAGCAAGGAAAGTACTTGGCTCCGACGGCGGCGGGCTGGCTAGGAACTAGCAGTCACCACCTCAGAGTGCTAAGTCAATAATTAGCACTCGACACCCGAGAGTGCAAGCGTGGGGCGCAGTTGTCGGCTCCGAGCGAACGGCCGGAGCGCGGCTCCGGCGTCAAGCGACACAAAAGGTGACACAATCTGCGGGCGGCCGCGGACACTCTTCCACTGACCCTCATTACGGACTAGCGTTGATGGCATAGTATTTCGGCCCGCGCATGTGCAGTCAGTGCAACGATCCACAAGTCAGCAGCACTAACACTAGGAGTCACCGTGAGTGAGAACAACAACCCAGAGCAGCCCGCCGACCCGTACGGCCTTCCGGTCCAGCCGCTGCCCGTGCCGGACGCACAGGCGGGACCTGTGCCGTATGCCGCACCGTCCGACGTTCCGCAGGGCTATGACCAGCCGGCCCAGGGCTACGGCCAACCGACTTACCCCCAGGAGCAGGTCCAGCAGCCGGCGTATCAGCAGCCGCCTGTCTACCAGGGCCAGTACCAGCAGCCGCCCGTTTACCAGGGCCAGCCCCAGGGCTACCAGCAGCCGGGCTACGGAGTGCCTCCGGGAGTGGAACAGAAGTCAAAGGTGGTGGCCGGCATCCTGGGCATCTTGCTCGGTTCGCTGGGCATTCACAACTTTTATCTGGGAAAGACGCGCAACGGCCTTATCCAGCTTCTAGTTTCGGTCTTGAGCCTGGGCCTCCTTGCCCCGTTCATGGCCATCTGGGGCCTAATTGAGGGAATCTTGATCCTGGTCGGCAACGAGGGCTTCCGCACTGACGCTGCCGGCATCCCACTCAAGGACTAGTCCGCGCCCAGCTCAGGGACACTGCGCCCAGGGAACAGATA
>JBAUMA010000345.1:0-2606 GCA_049578485.1 Specibacter sp. | reverse complement strand
TCGCTGCCGCTGTTGGTGAAGAACACGCGGTTCAGGTCCCCGGGGGCCAGTGCGGCCAAACGGCCGGCCAGTTCGGCCGCGGGCTCGTTGGCGTAGGACCACAGCGGGAAGAAGGAAAGCTTCTCGGCTTGGCGGGCGGCCGCCTGGGCCAATTCGCGGCGCCCGTGGCCCACCTGCACCGTAAACAAGCCGGCCAGCCCGTCCAGGTAACGGTTGCCGGCGTCGTCGTAGACGTAGGCGCCCTCGCCGCGGACGATCATGGGGAGTTCCCCGGAGGACTTTGGCTGGGCCGAGAAGTGCAGCCACAGGTTCTCGTGAGCTGCCGTGCGGTGTGAGAAACCCGTGTCGGGGGTGGCCATCATTGCGGACATCGTGTGCGCTCCTTGTTTGCAGCGGAAGCGTCTCCTTCGAAGCTTCCGTGATGACCAGTCTGCATGGCGTGGATCACAATGACAAGTGATTCAATGGAAGATTTTCACAATTGCTTCAGATTCCGTTGTCACATCGCCCAGAGAGTTGAAAATAGTTGCACATGACCCGTTGTGTGATACGTGTTACATGACGCTTTCGGGCGCAAAAGTGCCCTGGTACACCTCGCCGGGACTCCCCGTCGGGAATGCTTCGGCTTAACCGGCGCTTTCGCGCAAGACCACTTCGCCCGTGACGCCGGCGTCGTGCCTGCCATAGGGATCCAAGGCGAGCTCGGCGGCAAGCCGGCCCATGTGCTCCAGGGGCAGGCGGTAGGTGGTGAGCCCGGGGGAGTGGTATCGGAGCGTGGGAATGTCGTCAAAGCCCGCCACCTGCACGTCCTGCGGCACACGGAGCCCGCGGGAGCGCAATGCCGTCATGGCACCGAGGGCCATGACGTCGTTGGCCGCCAGGATGCACAGCGGCCCGCCGGCGGGATCGTCGTCGTGCCCGTCGGCCGGGTCACCTGCCGGGCTGGTGATGCCAAGGCTGTCCAGGCACTCGAGGGTGGCGTCGTAACCGCCCTGGCTCGTGAAAGCGCCGGTGATGACCGCTGCAGGCTTGATTCCGGCTGCCGCCAGGGCTTCGGCGTATCCCTCGACCCGGTGACGGGCGGTATTGCGCTCCGGCGGCCCGGCCAGGATGGCGAAGCGGCTCACCCCGCGGTTCACGAGGGCGGCCGCCAGCGCGGCGGCCCCGTCCTTGTTGGCCACCCTAAGAGACTTGGCGCCCGGAATCCCGGTAGCGCCCAGGGCCACCACACGGCCGCCGTTTTCAATGTATTGGGCCAGCGCCTTGCTGAGCCGGGGATCCTCCACCTGCAGCCGGGAGGCGGCCAGGATGATCGCGTCGGTCCGGTGGGAAATGAACGCGTTGACGGCGGCCAACTCGGCGTCGCCGGGCCCCTGCCCGTCTCCGGCGTGGTCGGTCCCGGCCAGCAGCACCTGGTGCCTGTAGTGCTTGGCTGCGTCCTGGACGCCTCGTGCCAGGGTGGAAAAGTAAGGGTCGGCGATGTCATGGACCACCAGGCCCACCAGCGAGGTGCTGGACCGGGCCAGCGCCTGCGCCTGGGCGTTGGCAACATAGCCAAGTTCCTCGGCGGCCGCCTTGACGCGTTCGGCAATTCCCTCGGCCGGCTTCCTGGCAGAACCGTTCAGGACCCGGGAGGCCGTGGCCAGCGACACGCCCGCCAGGCGGGCCACTTCGGTGAGTTTGACGGGCACGGCGGGTCCTTGTCGTGGATGCGAGCCGGGCCAAAAAATGGTTCTTGACCGGTTGGTGACTTCAGCATATATTGGAAAGCGCTTTCCAAGTCTTGGGCCACGCCGTTCACCGGCAAGCGCCACCACTACTTTCAATGGAGATATCCGTGACACTGAGTGCCACCGCCGAGCAAGCCGCCACCGTGCAAGCCACCGCAGAGCACGCCGAAGCCACCGAACCGATGGCCACCATCGCGTCACGCGCCGGCGCCACGACCCCCCTCATCCGGATCGCCATGAACGGCATCACGGGCCGGATGGGCTACCGCCAGCACCTGCTGCGCTCCATCCTGCCGCTGCGCGACTCGGGCCTGGTGCTGGAAGACGGCACGAAGGTTGCCATCGAGCCGATCTTGATAGGCCGTAACGAGGCCAAGGTGCGCGAGCTGGCCAAACTCCACAACGTTGATCACTGGTCCACCGACCTTGACGCCGTCATCGCGGATCCCACGGTCGACGTCGTCTTTGATGCCTCCATGACCAGCCTGCGCGCCGCCACCCTGAAGAAGGCCATGGCCAACGGCAAGCACATTTTCACGGAGAAGCCCACGGCGGAGACACTCGAGGAGGCCGTCGAATTGGCCCGCATCGCCCGTGATGCCGGGGTCACTGCCGGTGTGGTGCACGACAAGCTGTACCTGCCGGGCCTGGTAAAGCTGCGCCGCTTGGTGGAGGAGGGCTTCTTTGGCCGCATTCTGTCCATCCGCGGCGAGTTTGGCTATTGGGTGTTCGAAGGGGACCACCAGGCCGCCCAGCGCCCGTCCTGGAACTACCGCAAGGAGGACGGCGGCGGCATGACCACCGACATGTTCTGCCACTGGAACTATGTGCTCGAGGGCATCATCGGAAAGGTCAAGTCCGTCAACGCCAAGACCG
>JBAUMA010000344.1:0-5422 GCA_049578485.1 Specibacter sp. | reverse complement strand
ACGCGGTGGTGTGCCTCGTAGCGGTCACGCAGGCCCTTGAGGATTTCAATGGTCAGCGGAACGGTGGGCTCCGGGACCTGGATCGGCTGGAAACGGCGTTCCAGCGCGGCATCCTTCTCAATGTGCTTGCGGTACTCATCAAGCGTGGTGGCACCAATGGTCTGCAGCTCGCCGCGGGCCAGCATGGGCTTGAGGATCGAGGCCGCGTCAATGGCACCTTCGGCGGCACCGGCACCCACCAGCGTGTGGATCTCGTCAATGAACAAAATGATGTCGCCACGGGTGCGGATTTCCTTGAGGACCTTTTTCAGGCGCTCTTCGAAGTCACCGCGGTAGCGCGAGCCGGCCACGAGGGAACCCAGGTCAAGCGTGTACAGCTGCTTGTCCTTGATGGTTTCCGGGACGTCGCCGCGGACAATGGCCTGTGCCAGGCCCTCGACGACGGCGGTCTTGCCGACACCGGGCTCACCGATCAGCACGGGGTTGTTCTTGGTGCGGCGCGAGAGGATCTGCATGACGCGTTCCATCTCGTGCTCGCGCCCAATGACCGGGTCAAGCTTGTTTTCGCGGGCAGCCTGGGTCAGGTTGCGGCCAAACTGGTCTAGGACCACCGAACCGGCAGGGGTGCCTTCGGGCTGCTGGCCACCGCTGGCCACCGGCTCCTTGCCCTGGTAGCCGGAGAGCAGCTGGATGACCTGCTGGCGCACACGGCCCAGGTCGGCACCAAGCTTCACCAACACCTGCGCGGCAACACCCTCACCCTCGCGGATCAGGCCGAGCAGAATGTGCTCGGTGCCAATGTAGTTGTGGCCCAGCTGCAGGGCTTCCCGGAGGGAGAGCTCCAGCACCTTTTTGGCGCGCGGAGTGAACGGGATGTGCCCGCTGGGGGCCTGTTGTCCCTGCCCAATGATCTCCTGAACCTGCTCCCGGACACCGTCCAGGGAGATGTTCAAGGACTCAAGGGCCTTGGCGGCAACACCCTCACCCTCGTGGATGAGGCCGAGCAGAATGTGCTCAGTGCCGATGTAATTGTGGTTGAGCATGCGGGCCTCTTCTTGGGCCAGCACAACAACACGTCGGGCTCGATCAGTAAATCGCTCAAACATTTCGCCACACTCCTTTTACTGCGTACTTTGATGCTACGCAGTGCCGGCCCGTCGTGGGGGCTTGTTCGCCACAGGGGAAATATCGGAGCGCGGCGCTCCTTGCTTAAAGCGCGACGGCGGGGCCACCTTTTGTGGTGGTCCCGCCGTCGCGAAGGCCTGGTCAAGCCGGCCGAATGCTGGGCTATGCGCCCGTAGCTGCGTAGTAGGCGTTGCGAATTTCAGCCTGGATGCGGCCGCGTTCGTGCACGTCGTAGCCGTTTTCCTTTGCCCACGCGCGAATTTCGCTTACGTCGCTCTTGCCTTTGGGCGCTGCCGCGGGTCCCCTACCGCGAATTGCCCTGCCGCCTGCGCGGCGTCCTGCGCCAATGTATTTGGCCAATGCCGCACGCAATGCCTCCGCGTTGTCGGCCGAAAGATCAATCTCGTAATTGATTCCATCCAGGCCGAACGTTACGTTTTCATCTGCGGGACTCTGGTCAATGTCGTCAACCAGGGTTACGTGAATCTTCTGTGCCATGGGGATTAATCGCCTCACATTTGATTTGTGCGTTATTGCAACACCTAAATTATGATGCGCAATCCTGCCCACGTCAAAGAATGATCGCTATTTCTCAATTCGAAGGCAGCTCACCGTTACGCTCGGACTCTTGTTCAGCCTGTGCAAGCGCGTCACGTTCCGAGCGGTCGGCATTGAAAATTGCCTTCATCGCGAAGTAAAAAAGAACACCGACCCCTAATGAGGGGAGGATTACTGCAACATATTCCATAGCCTTGCCGCTTCTACTCGGGTTTCATCAAGGGAAAGAGGATGGCCTCTCGGATTCCGACGCCGGTAAAGAGCATGACCAGACGGTCAACGCCCAACCCCAGCCCGCCCATGGGCGGTGCACCGTATTCCAGGGCGCGTAAGAAATCTTCATCTAGTTGCATTGCCTCGGGGTCGCCAGCGGCTGCCGCAAGGGATTGCTGGGTCAGGCGCTCACGCTGGATGACCGGATCAACCAGTTCGGAGAATGCCGTCCCGGTCTCCTTGCCGTCAATGATCAAGTCCCACGCCTCGATGAGGTTGGGCTTGTCACGGTGCTGGCGGGCCAGCGGCTGGGCGGACGGCGGATAGTCGCAAACAAATGTCGGCTGAATCAAAGTTGGTTCAACAATCTCACCAAACAATTCAATGACAAGCTTCTCCGCGTCCCAGGCTTGATCAATTTTCACTTCATGGGCTGCGGCAATGGCACGCAATTGATCGGCCGAGGTTTCCGGCGTAATTTCAGCCCCGACCACGTCGGAAAGGCCCTGGTAGACGGGCAGCCACGGCCATTCGCCGTCGAGGTTAATTGTTCCGCATTCGGTCTCAATGCTTCGGGATCCAACGGCGTCGGCGGCGGCAAGAATGATCCGCTGCATGGTCTTGGCCATGGTGAATTGGTCGCCGTACGCCTCATAGGCTTCAAGCATGGTGAATTCGGGGCTGTGCGTTGAATCAACGCCCTCATTGCGGAAAATGCGTCCCACTTCAAACACTTTGTCCATGCCACCCACCACGGCACGCTTCAAATAAAGCTCAATGGCAATGCGCAGCGTCATGGGCTGGTCAAAGGCATTCAAATGTGTCCGGAATGGCCGGGCTGCGGCACCGCCGTGAATGAGCTGCAGGATGGGCGTTTCGAGCTCAATATATTCTTCGCCGTGCAGGGTGTCGCGAATGGCTTTAACAATGGCCGAACGGGTCTTTACCTGTTCGCGGGCCGTGTCACGGACAATCAAGTCAACGTAGCGCTGGCGCACGCGCATTTCCTCGGACAGGTCGGCGTGCAGCACGGGCAGGGGGCGCAGGGCCTTGGAAGCCATTTCCCAGGCGTCGGCCATGATGGAGAGCTCACCGCGGCGAGAGCTGATGACTTCACCCTTGACGAAGACGTGGTCGCCCAAGTCAACCAGCGCCTTCCAGTCGGCCAGGGACTCTTCGCCCACATTTGCCAGCGAAAGCATGATCTGGAGGCGGGTGCCGGCACCCGATTGGAGGGTGGCGAAGCAGAGCTTGCCGGTATTGCGGACGAACACCACGCGGCCCGTGACGCCCACGATCTCCCCGGTGGTCGAGTCCGATTCAAGATCGGGGTATTTCGCGCGGATTTCTTCCAGGGTGTGGGTCCGTTCAACACCTACCGGATAGGCTTGCCCACCCCTTTCCAGCAACTTGGCACGCTTTTCCAGGCGGACATGCATTTGCTCGGATACGTCGCTGGGTTCGAGGGTCATGGTGTTTTCTGCGCTCACAATCGTTAAGTTTAGGTGGTGAATCTGGGTGAATCCTCCGTGTTTGCGTTGAGGCGCCGGATCACGCCACGCCCTCCCAACGCTCGAAAGCTCCCGCCGGGTCCTCGGGTGCGTGGACCCACCGAAGATCTGCCCCCTCAATAGTGACTTATCACCCGGGGAACGTCGCATCCGTGGAGCCGCGGACCACCAGGGAGCCCTGAAGCATCAACCTTTCCGCAGGCAGGTTTTCCCCGGCCAAGAGCCGGAGCAATTGCCGTCCGGCCGCCTGGCCAAGCTCGCCCGCGGGAAGGTGGACGGTGGTCAACCCCGGATTGGAGGTTTCAGAGTAGGGGAGGTCGTCAAAACCCGTCACGGCCAGTTGCCCCGGGACGTCCAGCCGGGCCACGCGGGCTTCCTGCAATACCCCGTAGGCGTGGGTGTCGGTGCAGCAGACGACGGCGGTGACCCCCTTTTGTGCCCAGTCCGGCCAAGCCCGGGCAAAAGCATGTGCAGAGGTACCGACGTCGATAGTGGTCGCCTCCCATGCCGCAACCTTCATGCCCAGCGCCGCGGCCCGGCGGGAAAAGGCCTCCCGGCGCACCCGGAAGGTGTCAGTGCCGGTCACGCTGTCAAGGTAGGCCACAGTGCTGTGGCCCAGCCCGGCCAGGTGGTCCGCGAGCATCTCGGCGCCGCGGGCCACGTCAAAGTTCACGGACGGGGCGTCGCTGGCCACGCCCGCCGCATCCAGGAGCACCATGGGCCCGGCGGCGGGCAGCTCTGCCAGGAATTGGGCGCTGGGAGCGTCAACCAGCAGCCCGGCCGGGCGCAGGGACAGCAGGTTTCGGACCTCGGCCGGCGAGGGGGTCTGGCCGGCTTCGGTGACGGAGAGCAGGAGTTGAAAGGAATCGCCGATGGCTTCGCGGACCCCGGCAATGACTTTGGCGAAGAAGGGGTTGGAAACATCGGGTGCAACCAGGATCACAATGTTGCTGCGGCCCTTGGCCAGGGAACTGCCCAGCCCGTCCACCACGTACCCCAGCTCGGCGACGGCGCCTTCGACCTTGGCAATGTTTTCTGCCGAGACGCGACCAGCAGTCTTGCCGTTGGTCACCAGGGAAACGGTGGCCGTGGAGACCCCCGCCCGGGCGGCAACCATGGCGGCAGTGACGCGCGATGCGATCGCGGTAGGGGATGCCGGAGGGGACGGCGCGGGCTGCTGCATGCATCGATCGTAGCCGCTGGGCTGCACATTGCAGTCGCAGCAACACGTCAAGCGCTTGACGAATGTCACGTTAAGCGCTTGACGTGATGGGCATTTGGATGCCAAACTGAGCTGTAATCACCCCCAGCCCATTAATATCGGCCCCCAAAGACGTGGAGAAAAAGTGAACACGGCATTGCACGCCCCCGCCAGCACCGAGCCCGGCGCAACCACCGCACCCCGGAAGATCATCCTGGACTGCGATCCCGGCCACGATGACGCCGTCGCGCTGCTGCTGGCCCATGGCAACCCCAACATCGAGCTGCTCGCCGTGACCACCGTGGTGGGCAACCAGACCCTGGAAAAGGTCACCCGCAACGCCCTCTCCGTGGGCACGATTGCCGGCATCACCGGCGTCCCGTTCGCGGCCGGCTGCGACCGTCCCCTGGTGCGCACCATCGAGAACGCCCCCGACATTCACGGCGACAGCGGCATGGACGGCCCCGACCAGCCCGAGTCCACGATCGAGCTGGACCCGCGCCACGCCGTCGACCTCATCATTGAGACCATCATGGCCCACGAGCCGGGCACCGTGACTCTGGTCCCCACGGCCGGGCTGACCAACATCGCCATGGCCGCCCGCAAGGAACCCAGGATCGTCGAACGCGTGAAGGAAGTTGTCCTCATGGGCGGCGGCTACCACGTGGGCAACTGGAGCGCCGTGGCCGAATTCAACATCATCATCGACCCCGAGGCCGCCCACATCGTGTTCAACGCGGGCTGGGAAGTGGTCATGGTGGGCCTGGACCTGACACACCAGGCGCTGGCCACCCCCGAGGTTGTGGCCCAGATC
>JBAUMA010000343.1:0-1540 GCA_049578485.1 Specibacter sp. | reverse complement strand
CATCATCGTCACGCACCACGTCCTCGACGCCGTCATGCTGGCAGATCGCATCATCGTCATGGACCACGGCCGCATTGTGGAATCGGGCCCCACCGCAGCCATCCTGGCCCACCCGCGGAGCGACTTTGCCGCCTCGCTGGCCGGGCTGAACGTGTTGACCGGCACCCTGGATGGTGCCACCGTCTTGACGGACGACGCCGGTCTGGTCGCCGGCCGCCTGGCCGCACGCCCCACAGCCACCGAAGCACCCCCCGCGGAGGGTGGGCCGGACGGCATGGCCGCGTTCCCGCCGTCGGCCGTCTCGGTGTTCCTGTCCCCGCCCCAGGGCAGCCCCCGCAACTGCTTCGCGGTGACGGTGACCGAGCTGGAGCCGCACGGCGACCATGTGCGGATCCGGGCCGGACGGCTCGCGGCCGACATCTCCCCCGCCGCGACGGCCGAGCTGGGCCTGGCCCCGGGCTCCCGGGTATTCTTTGTGGTCAAGGCGGCTGAGGTGGCCATCTATCCGGCGTAGGCTGTGCCGCACTGTGCACGCCACCACGGGAACCGCTTGATGGCCCATGGCATTGCGGACTATTTTCCGCCAACACAATGTACGCCCTTTGGATTATCGGGCAGATTACCCGTAGTCCCATTGGATGAATTTTCCTTTTCGGCTGGCAACCGGCCACTCCCGCATGAGTAAATGGAATTGCGCCAGTCAGGCAATAAAACCAACTCGGCATCACGGTTCTTTATGGCTTATTCCATTAATAAATAGTCAAAAGAGTATTCGGCGCCCGGCCCCAAAATAACAGATGGAAAAGAATGCGAAAGTTCCTAAAGATCTCACTCAGAGTAGCGGCCGCATTGGTCGCCCTCGTCATCGCCGCCCTGACAACCACGTCAATAGTCAACGCCGTCGCCACCAAGTCTGAGGCTGCCAAGATCGAACGCTACGGCCAACTGGTGCCAGTGGACGGGAAGAACATGAACGTGCTGGTCAAGGGTGACGCCGCGGAGACGGTGGTGCTGTTACCCGGCTTCGGCACGGCTGCACCGGCCCTGGACTTCAAGCCGCTCGTGGCCGAGCTGCTTCCGCACTACCGGGTGGTGGTGGTGGAACCATTCGGGTACGGGCTCAGCGATGAAACCGACAAACCTCGAACCTCGGAGAACATCACCAGCGAGGTCCACGAGGCCCTGGCGGGCCTGAACATTGATCGCTATGTGTTGATGGGGCATTCCATCGCCGGCATCTACGCCTTGGACTATGCCAACAGGTACCGCAACGAGGTGAGCGCCTTTGTCGGGATCGACAGCAGCGTGCCCACTCAGCCCGGCATGGATGACGCCCTTCCCATCGGCGCCATGAAGACCGCGAAGGCCCTGGGCCTGACCCGCCTGCTGGTGTCCGTGGCCGGCGACGCCTACGCAGGCCTGCCCTACGACGAAAAAACCAAGGAGCAAATGAACATCCTGTCCTTGAAGAATACGTCCACGGCAACGTATTCAAATGAGATGGAGAATTTTGCCAATAATTTTAGGGCAGGACAATCAC
>JBAUMA010000342.1:0-6218 GCA_049578485.1 Specibacter sp. | reverse complement strand
GTTCATGCTGGGCCTGCCCGGATCCGCGTACCTGTACCAGGGCGAGGAACTGGGGCTCTTTGAGGTGGCGGATCTCCCGGCCGCCTCGTTGCAGGATCCCACCTGGTTCCGGACCCTGCACAAGGTCAAGGGCCGCGACGGCTGCCGCGTGCCGCTGCCGTGGTCCGCCACCGCCGCGAACTTTGGTTTTGGCGGCACGCCGTGGCTTCCGCAGCCGGCCTGGTTCGGCGAGCATGCCGCCGATTTGCAGGACGGCGTGGAAGGCTCCACCCTGGAAATGTACCGTGCGGCCCTGAAGCTGCGCGGCACGCTGCAAACGGACGAGTCGTTGGTGTGGCTCAGCTCGCCCGGCGCCTCCGTGGTCCACTACCGCCGGCCCAACGGCTGGGAGGTGCTCACCAACTTTGCTGCGGTGCCCGCTGCCCTGCCGGCCGGCGTCGACCTCGCCAAGGTGGTGCTCAGCTCCGGCGAACCGGCGGACGGGACCATCGGGGCAGAGACAACAATCTGGCTCGCTCCCTAAAGACGCCGTCTCACCTTTGGCGCGTTTCCCACTAACGCCGTCTCACCTTTGGCGCGTTTCCCGCCGACGCCGTCTCACCTTTGGCGCGTTTCCCGCCGACGCCGTCTCACCTTTGGCTGTGTCCATCCAGGACACAGCCAAAGGTGCCGGCCGGCCTGTGGATAACTTCACGCGAAGAATCAAAATGTGGTCCAGACTGTCTTCATGGCATCACAAGGAGCCTTCGGCATCCCCGAAATCCCCTTCACCGCGGCAGAAGCCCAGGCTCGCGGACTGACGCGTGCCGCCCTCAGGGGCCGGGAAGTCGCAGGTGTCAGCCATGGTTTGTACCGTCCCGCCGAATGGGACTTCTCCATGCGGGAGGCCGCCCGTGCCCTCTGCGCAGCCACTCCCGGCGCCTGGATTTCGCATTCCACGGCGTCTCGCCTGCACGAACTTGTCCTCCCGCCATGGTTGTCAGATTCCAACGAATTGCACTTCAGCAAGGCACGAAAACTGCCGTCGGTACGCCGCAAAGGCATCACCGGCCACCGGGTGACATCCTTCAGCGATGAAGTGGAAACAGACGAAGGACTTCATATCAGCACCCGGGCACGAACCTGGCTTGATATGGCACGAACCCTGCCCCTTGAAGACCTAGTGTGCATGGGCGACCAGCTCATCAGGATCCCGAGGCCGGAATTTGAGGACCGCCACGAGCCCTACGCCACACTCGAATCGCTGCGTGCCATGGTTGGGCGGCACCGAAACCTGCAGGGGATCGTCCGGGCCAGGGAGGCCCTCGAACTCATGCGCGTGGGCGCCGATTCACCGCCGGAAACCCTCCTGCGCCTGGCCATGGTCGACGCCGGCCTGCCGGAGCCCGAGCTGCAGCTCACCTTGCGGAAAGGTCGTGGCGCCCCTTCGGCGGATGCCGGCTACCGGTCCCGGCGCATCGCCCTCCAGTACGACGGCGCCCATCACCTTGACGAGGCGCAGCAGCACAGTGATCGGTACAGGGACAGGGCATTTGAAGCTGCCGGCTGGACCGTGCTCATTTTCACCGAGGCGGACCTTGCCGACGGTTTTGAAACCGCAGTCCGCCGCATCAAGGCATCCCTTCGGCATGCCTGGACGGATCCCTCCATCGAGTCTGGATTCGCAGCCGGCAACTGATGCCCCGGCTGCCGACCGTTAAATGCCGAACGCCCCCTCAGCAAGTGAGAGAGCGTTCGGTATTAATCAACCAAAGGTGAGACGGCGTTCAGGAAAAGCCCACCAAAAGTGAGACGGCGTCTAGATGTCGCCGCGGATGAAGGCCTCAACCTTTTCGTGCGCGATGTCGTCCGCGTACTGCTCCGGCGGGGACTTCATGAAGTAGCTGGAAGCCGACAGGATGGGTCCGCCGATGCCGCGGTCCAGGGCGATCTTCGCGGCACGGATGGCGTCGATGATGACACCGGCCGAGTTGGGCGAGTCCCACACCTCCAGCTTGTATTCCAGGGACACGGGGGCGTCCCCGAAGTTGCGGCCTTCGAGGCGGACAAAGGCCCACTTGCGGTCATCGAGCCAGGCAACGTAGTCGGACGGGCCGATGTGGACGTCGTCCGCGGCCAGCACTGCCGAGGTGTTGGAGGTGACGGCCTGGGTCTTGGAGATCTTCTTGGACTCCAGGCGATCACGCTCGAGCATGTTCTTGAAGTCCATGTTGCCGCCGACGTTGAGCTGGTATGTACGGTCCAGGATCACGCCGCGGTCTTCGAACAGCTTGGCCATGACGCGGTGCGTGATGGTGGCACCGATCTGGCTCTTGATGTCGTCGCCCACGATCGGCACACCGGCGGCGGTGAACTTGTCAGCCCACTCCTTGGTGCCTGCAATGAAGACTGGCAGTGCGTTGACGAAGGCAACACCGGCGTCGATGGCGCACTGGGCGTAGAACTTCGCGGCGGCGTCGGAGCCGACGGGCAGGTAGCAGACCATGACGTCAACTTTGGCAGCCTTCAAGGTGGCCACGATGTCCACCGGATCGGCGTCGGATTCCACGATGGTCTCGCGGTAGTACTTGCCCAGGCCGTCCATGGTGTGTCCACGCAGCACGGGGACGTCCAGCTTCGGCACATCCGCGAGCTTGATCGTGTTGTTCTCGCTGGCGCCGATGGCTTCGGAGAGGTCAAGCCCCACCTTTTTGCTGTCGACGTCGAACGCGGCCACGAACTGCACGTCATTGACGTGGTACTGGCCAAATTCAACGTGCATCAAGCCCGGGACCTTCACGGTCGGGTCGGCGTTGTGGTAGTACTGGACGCCCTGCACCAAAGACGAGGCACAGTTACCCACACCGACAATGGCAACCCGAATAGGATGATTGGACACGGAACTCCTTCTAAAACTTACGCAAGGGTCCGGCTCTCACGTTTGGTGGTGATGGGTCGACGCGTGCCTTCACGTTTTCCACAAAGACACTGCGCACGGCTACTCGACCGGACCTGACGCCCCAACGGCGCCCTTAACCATTCTAGTCAACTCCCCTTGCCCCGGAATTGTTCCCTCAGGCAAGGATTATCTCGTTGATTTGTCACACAAGGGCGCCGCAGGTGCGCAAGGGGCTACTTCTGGGCCCACCTGTTGATGTCGGATTCGACGGCGAACTCGTCGATTGCGGCCAGTTCGGCAGCCGTGAACGCCAGGTTTTTGATGGCTGCCACGTTGTTTTCCAACTGGCGGACGCTGGAGGCGCCAACCAAGGCCGAGGTGACGGACGTTCCCTTGACCTGCTCGCGCAAGATCCAGGCGATGGCCAGCTGGGCCAGCGACTGTCCGCGCGCGGCGGCAATGTCATTCAGGGCCCGCACGCGGCTCATCTTGTCCTCGGTGAGGTCATGTTCGTGCAGGAAGTGCTCCTTGGCCGCGCGCGAATCGGCCGGCACGCCCTTCAAGTACCTGTCCGTGAGCACGCCCTGGGCCAGCGGTGAGAACGCGATGGAACCGGCTCCAACGGTTTCCAGCGCCTCGTACAGGTTCGGCTCACCGTTTTCGGTCCAGCGGTTCAGCATGGAGTACGACGGCTGGTGGATGAGCAGCGGGGTGCCCATCTCCTTCAGGATGCGGGCGGCCTCCAGCGTCTGGGCCGGGGTGTAGGAGGAGATGCCGGCGTAGAGGGCGCGGCCACTGCGCACAGCCGTGTCCAGGGCGCCCATGGTCTCTTCCATGGGCGTTTCCGGGTCGGGGCGGTGGCTGTAGAAAATGTCGACATAGTCCAGGCCCATCCGGTTCAGGGACTGGTCCAGGCTGGCCAGCATGTATTTGCGGGAGCCCCACTCGCCGTACGGGCCCGGCCACATGTCGTAGCCGGCCTTGGTGGAGATGATCAGCTCGTCGCGGTACGCGGCGAAGTCGTCCTTCAGGTGGCGCCCAAAGTTGGTCTCGGCGCTGCCGGCGGGCGGGCCGTAGTTGTTGGCCAGGTCAAAATGGGTGACGCCCAGGTCAAAGGCCCGGCGCAGGATGGCGCGCTGGGTGTCGAAATTCTTGTCGTCACCAAAGTTGTGCCACAGGCCCAGCGAAATGGCGGGCAGTTTCAACCCGCTGCGCCCCACTCGGCGGTACGGCATGGTCTCGTAGCGGTCTTCCGCGGCGTGAAAAGTCATAGTGCCTATCCTGCCATCCCGCCACGGTCCAAACGGCCATGTGGGTGGCCCTCCCAGACCCCCTGTCGCGCAACGGCCCTTAGCTGCGGTCCGGTGCACGCAGGACCAGCGCGGACCGCGACGCCACCGACACCACATCACCGGCCGTGAACGTTTCGGCACTCACCCCGTCGGTGTGGATCTCCACCACCCAGTCCGTGGCATAGCCCCCATCGGGCAGGGTGAAGTCCACGGCGTCGTCACCGGCGTTGAACAGCATCAGGAAGCAGTCATCGACCACCGGCCGGCCGCGGTCGTCACAGTCGGGGATGCCGCCGCCGTTGAGGAACACGCCGATGCATCGGCCGAAGGCGTTGTCCCAGTCGGCGCCGGTCATGGCGGCGGCGTCCGGGCGCAGCCACACAATGTCCGGCAGGGGGCCGTCGTCCCCCCGGTCCACGGGCCGTCCGTCAAAGAAACGACGACGCCGGAACACGGGGTGCGCGGCCCGCAACCGGCCCAGCCGGGAGACAAAGTCGACCAGGCCGGCATCCGCATGGTCCCAATTGATCCACGTCAGCGGCGAGTCCTGGGCGTAGGCGTTGTTGTTGCCGTTTTGGCTGCGCCCCAACTCGTCCCCGTGCAGGATCATGGGCACGCCCTGGGAAAGCAGCAGGGTAGTCAGGAAGTTGCGTTGCTGGCGCGCGCGCAGGGTGCGGATGCCGGCGTCGTCGGTGGGCCCCTCGGCGCCGAAGTTCCAGGAGCGGTTGTGGTCCTCGCCATCCCGGTTGTCTTCTCCGTTGGCTTCATTGTGCTTGGTGTTGTAGCTGACCAGATCGGCCAGGGTGAAGCCATCGTGGGCCGTGACGAAGTTGATGGACGCCACGGGGCGCCGCCCGGAATGGCCGTACAAGTCCGATGACCCCGTCAGCCGGGAGGCAAATTCGCCCAGCGTGGCAGGCTCTCCGCGCCAGAAGTCACGCACGGTGTCACGGAATTTGCCGTTCCATTCCGTCCACTGCGGCGGGAAGTTGCCCACCTGATAGCCTCCCGGGCCCAGGTCCCACGGTTCGGCAATGAGTTTGACCCGCGAAACCACCGGATCCTGCTGGACCATTTCAAAGAAGGACGACAACTTGTCGACGTCATAAAACTCGCGGGCGAGCGTGGCGGCCAGGTCAAAGCGGAAGCCGTCCACGTGCATCTCGCTGACCCAGTAGCGCAGCGAATCCATGATCAACTGCAGCGAGTGCGGCTGCCGGACATTGAACGAGTTGCCGGTGCCCGTGTAGTCCAGGTAGTGCTCCAAGTCCCCGTCCATGAGCCGGTAGTAGGCGTCGTTGTCGATGCCGCGGAAGGACAGGGTGGGGCCCAGGTGATTGCCCTCGGCCGTATGGTTGTACACCACGTCAAGGATCACCTCCAGCCCGTTGCGGTGCAGTTCCTTGACCATGTCCTTGAATTCGCGGACCTGCGCGCAGGGGTCCGTGGCGGCCGCGTATTCGTTGTGCGGGGCGAAGAAGCCGATCGTGTTGTAGCCCCAGTAGTTGCGCAGCCCCTTGGCGGCGAGCGAGTCGTCCTGGACAAATTGGTGCACCGGCATGAGTTCGACGGCGGTCACGCCCAGGTTCTTCAGGTGGGCCACCACGGCCGGGTGGGCCACCCCCGCATATGTGCCGCGCTGCTGTTCCGGAACCTTGGGGTGAAGCGCTGTCAACCCCTTCACGTGGGCCTCGTAAATGACGCTTTGGTGGTACGGGATATCGGGGCCGGCGATCCCTTCCCAGTCAAACGCGGAATCGGCCACCACGGACCGGTACGTATGGGCTGCTGAGTCGTCGTCATTGCGGGTTAGCGGTGCGCCAAACTCATAGGCATACACGGGCTGGCCCCAGGTGACCGCCCCGGAGACGGCGTGCGCGTACGGATCCAGCAGCAACTTGTTGGCGTTGAAGCGCAAGCCGTTGGCAGGGTCCCACGGGCCGTCCACCCGGTAGCCGTAGTGCTGCCCGGGACCCACGCCGGGGACGTAGCCGTGCCACACATACCCGTCCACCTCGGTCAGCGCCAGCCGGGTTTCCGCGCCGTCG
>JBAUMA010000341.1:0-5881 GCA_049578485.1 Specibacter sp. | reverse complement strand
AAAAGACGGCGTTCTACCGCCGGCTTTTTACGCAAGCGCCGGCCGAAGTAACGGCTTTAGGCCAGCATGCCCAGCTTCGACGTCTGGCGCCCGAACAATGCGTGGTCAAGCGACAGGCGGCCCGGGCCGACCAACACCACAGCCAGGGCGGCGGCAGCCAGCAGGAGCACCAACTCGAAGCCGCCCTTCTCCACAAAGACTCCCGCAGAAGCATGTACCAGGACCAGTGCGCCAATCATATCCAGCGTCAGCAACGCGGCAATCGGCCGGGACAGGAAGCCCAGGATCAGGGCGATGCCACCAACAAGCTCCAACACAGCCACGATGGGGGCCACCACGTCGGCGGCGGGGACGCCCATCTGGGCAAAGGCTCCCTGGGTGCCGGCAAGGGTGAACTCGTTGAATTTCTGCCAGCCATGTGCGGCAAAAAGGAAGCCGACGACTATGCGGAGGATGGTTCGGGCAGCCGTAGTCAGCGCGGGGTTGTTCATGGGGTTTCACCGTTTCGTGGGAATCGTGGCGGGCCTTGAAGAGCAGGCGCAGGGCCTCAATTTATTGAAGCTACAAGTAAAGTGTCTCAGAAATTAACTTGAAGCGTCAACTAAAGCCATAACCGGCATCCCACGCCAGATGCAGGCCCGCTACGCTGCGTAGCTCGGTTCGTGACGCTTGAACCAGCCGATCACCAGCGTCGTGACGGGGATCAGCACGTATTGGACGCCCGTCTTGTACAGGAAGCCCACCAGCACGTAGTTGGCGAACATGCCAAAGCCCACAATGCCGATCACCGGCGCGGCGATGGTGCAAAAGATCAAGGTGTCGACGAATTCACCCAGGCCGCTGGATCCCATGAGGCGCGCCCACAGCTTGCGCTCACCCTGGCGGGCCTTGAGCCGGACCATAATGAGCGAGTTGATGGTCTGCCCGGCCAGGAAGGCAAGCAGGCTGGCCAGCACAATTTGCGGCACGGGCCCCAGCGCGTCGACCAGGGCGGCCTGCTTGGCAACGCCGTAGTCGTCGGTGAATCCGGGCAACGCGATGATCACCCAGTACGTCAGCGAGGCAAAGACCGACAGGGCAAAGGTGGTGAGAATGGCCTTGCGCGCCATCTTGAACCCGTAGATCTCGCTGATGACATCGCCGAGGATGTAGGCAAACGGGAACAGGAAGAATCCGCCGTCGGTGACGATCGGCCCAAAAAGCACGCCTTTGGAGGCGCCTATGTTGGACAAGATGACGATCACGGCCATGCAGGCGAGCAGGATGCCGTAGTAGCGGCTTCCGACGTCGGCAAAGGTGGGGGCGGTCTTGGTGGAGGAGCTTGCGCCGGTTTTGGAGTCGGGCGCGTTGCTTTGCAGCGAGGACATGTCAGGGGTCTCAAATCTTGGGTAAGTGGTTCGCCAACCTGTCCACGCCCCTTGGGGGCGCTCGGGCGGCTGTATTATCACTGGACCCGTCTGCACCCGGGCCAACCCCAATTCTGCCATGCTTAACGCCGCAGCGTCCCGGCCGTCCCTGCGGCCGGCCCCGCTACGGTTGCTGGGCCAGCATTAGCCGCTCGTTTTCGGCAAAGCACTCCGAAGTCTGTTCGTTGAAGGCCGTGCAGTTGCGCCCCACCAACCGCTCCACGGCCTCACCGATGCGTTCCGTCTCGGCGGGCTGCCCGGCCCGGATCCGGCCGGTGTCGCCCACCACGATGTAGCCCCACTCGTACAGGGCGTCGCAGCCCAGGGCGCAGGTGAGCATGGCACAGCTGGTGTAGTCCATGCGCTCCTCCTCGGAGCAGTGGGACCGCGGCTTGATGTATCCGGCAATGAGCAGCCGGGCCGGCATTTCCTCGCCGCACAGCGAACATGGCGCCTTCAACCTCCCGCGCAACAGGTTCTTGCGCAGGAACGCCTGCTCCAGGCGGATCGTGGTGAGGGTTGAATCGTCCGGCTCGTCGGCTCCCCAGACGCTGGCGGGAAGCCCGCGCAGGCTGCCGGCGGAGGTTTGCGGGGCGGTGACGCCGCATTGCTCCAGCAGCGCCTGCCCCTCCTCGGCTGTCAGCGCCGAGACGTACTTTTGGTGCGGCTTCCCCGCTGCATTGAACGGCCCGGGCCCGTCCGCCGCGGTAATGTCCGCGGCGCGCTCCCGGTGCACCTGCAAGCCCTCGGCCAAGGGGTGGGTGCGCACCAGCCAGCCCTCGTCCGACTCCCCCAGCTGCGGCTCGTAGCCGTCCGGGCGCGGCGCAGACTGCCACTTTTCGTTCACGATGCTCACGGCCCGGATGTAGGGCCCGAAGTAGTTGAACACGATGTCGCCGGTGCGCATTTCCTTCAGCAGGATCCTGTCATCCGGCACCTCGCCGTCGGGATCCGGACAGGTCCACAGGGTCCCGTCGGCAATGGCTTGTTCGTAGTTCCGGCCGTGGCTGACCCACCAATAGTGCATCTGCAGACTCCTTGCGTAAACGTCGCTCGTACCTTGCATGCCGTTTCAGCCTAACCCGTTGACGGCTCCAGCCGAAAGGCCGGGCCCGACGCCGGAACTGCCGCCAGTGCCCGCCCCCGGCCTTGCCTGTCAGGACTTGCGCACCGGTTCCTGCAGTTCGGTGATCCACTTTTCCGGGTCGGCACCCATGCCGTAATCCAGGTAGAACTCGCGGTTCAGCCCGGTGGACTCGTAGCCGTTGGCATCGATCCACCTCGCCAGCGCCTGGACGGACGGCATCACATTGTCCATGGGGCCGCGATGGATCAAGGTTGCGGCGTTGTCGACGGCGGGCAGGTCCACCACCTCGAAGGCGTCGCCGCCGTCGGGCACCACAACCTGTGCGCCGGCATGCACCCGCACGCGACCGCCGTCGAGCGCCTCATAGTAGGCGACGCCGGGGCCGGTGGGCGTGATGCCCGCACGCTGCAGGGCGGCGTAGAGCTGCTCATAAAGGGGCTGGATGACGGGGCTGATCGAGCCCGGCTCGAAGCTCGCAGCCTCCCCGGTGAGCACCGCCAGGCGGACGGCCGGCAGGGACTTGATGGTGACTTCATATTCGGGCATGACGCCCTCACTTTCTATGACACGGAGCCTCGCCTCGACCGACGCCAGCCTGGCCGTGTCCGCGGCAAGCTGATCCTCCAGCTCGCTGCGGCGCAACCGCAACATGCCGCGCAATTCCTCGGCGCCCAAGCTCTCATCCAGGATCCGGGACACCGCCTCCAGGGTGAAGCCAAGGTTCTTCAGCGCCACGATCCGGTTGAGCCGGGCCAATTGCGGACCCTCGTACAGCCGGTAGCCGGTGGAATCGATCCGGGCCGGGCGCAGCAATCCAATGGCGTCGTAGTGGCGCAACATGCGCACCGACACCCGTCCGACCCTGGCGAAATCTCCTATTTGAAACATGACACCTTCATCTATACGGCCTCACACCGTGTCAGGGTCCATCCCCAGTTCCTCCCAGGCCTCGTTCCTCGGCCCGGGGCCCTCGGAACTGTGGGCCCAGTCAGCGGCTCATCACTGGGCGGGGGAGCCTCGATCACCGGGTGAAGCTGAGGATGTCCGCTGCCTTGGTCCAGCCCTCGACGGCGGCGAACCGGGCGCCCTGGGCGGTGTCCGCCACCAGGAACAAGGTGTCCGCCCCGTGCAGGAACGCCTCCTCGCCAAGCTCGGCAACCATGGCGTGTTCAAAAGTGCCCAGCAGCTCGTCATGGCCATCATCCACGGACAATCCGGCCAATACGGCCAGCCCGTCTTCCAAGCGGATCCGCCCCGAAGCGACGGGCCGGTCGAACAAGGCCACCTCGACGGCGTCGTAGTTTTCCATGGGCGCCTCGGCGATAAAGGCATCCGCCGGCAGCTTCGGCACCAGGTCCAGGTCGTCGGTTTGGGCGGTCAGCAGCACCAACGCCGCAGTCTCGGTCAAGCCGTATGAGGCGGCAAACGCCCGGGCGCCTGCCGGGTCAGCCGTCACCAGGTGCACCACCGCACCGGTGGCCGGGGCCGGCGCATCAGCGTCCGGGCCGGGCCAGGCGAGCAGCACTTCGGCGGGGTCGCCGGCGATGGTGACCTGGCCGTCGTCGGCCGTTGCCGGCAGGTCCCGCACGGTAGCCCAGGCCGATCCCCATACATGCAGCGATTCTCTCCAGTCCGTCATGGCTTCATCCCTTTGCCCTCGTTGATGTGGTTCATCCGTTGCCCCTCTTCGGACCATCTTGCCCTGCCTCCCCAGCATAGGCACAGCGGTCGCAACACGGCGGAAAGCGTCCATTTCTGCAACTGGGATTGCATTAAGAGTGTGTTTGCAATCATAATTGCAGAGTGACCCAACTAACACCCCCCGCCGGCCCCGGCGTCGACTGGCTCGATGACATAATCGAGCCCGCGACGCTGCCCAAGGCCCAACGCCGCGTGGCGGAGGTCATCATGCGCAACCCGCAGCTGGCCTCCTACGCCGAAATCGCGGAGATCGCCGCGCACGCCGAGGTCAACAACTCAACCGTGGTCCGCACGGCACAGGGACTGGGCTTCCTGGGCTGGCCGGACCTGCAACGCGAGTTGCGCTCCCGGTACCTGGTGAAGATCTCCACCGAGGACACCCTGGTCCAGCACGGCGAACACAGCAGCCCCTTGCAGGCGGCCCTGACCCGCGACATGGAGAACCTGCGCCTGGCGCTGGACGCCAACTCCGCCGACGACGTCGAGGCCACGATTGCCACCCTGGCCGCCGCCAAATCCATACTGGTGGTTGGCCACGGCTCCTATGCCGCCCCGGCCGGCGTCATGGCCCACCTTGGCGCCACCATGGGCTACCCCATCACCCTGGAAAGCCGCGCCGGCGTCCACCTGGCCACCAGCACCAACACCCTTGGCCCGGGCGACGTCATGGTGGTCATCAACATTTGGCGTTCCATCGGCCAAATGATCGCCACGGCCGAGGCCGCCCACCGGGCCGGGGTGACCATCATCGCCATCAGCGACATGCGCCGCGGCCGGTTGGCGGCCATCACCAAACACCTGTTGATCGTCCCGTCCGAAGGAATCGCCTTCTTCCAGTCGGTCACCGCCACCACCTCGGTGGTGTACGGGCTTCTTGCCGGCATGCAGGCCGCCCATCCCGAACGCAGCCGGGAAACCATCCGGCGCACCCAGCAGCTCTGGAAAGACCTGGACATCCACCTGGACTGAGAATTGCTTTCCACACCACGGCTCCCCCCTTCCCCATCCCAAGGAACATCCCTCATGAATTTGACCGACATAACCGCCGCCGCATCCGGCGCCCACGCCGAGCTGGCGTCCGGCGTCGAGCAGTGGCGTGAAAAAGTCCACACGCTGGCCCGCGATATCCACGCCAACCCGGAACTCTCCTTCGAGGAGGTCCGCGCCTCCACCTCGATCGCCGCACTGCTGCGTGAAGGCGGCTTTGACGTTGAAATGGGCACCTCCGGGCTGCCCACCGCGTTCACGGCCACCGTGGGCAGCGGCGAACTGACCGTTGCCCTGTGCATCGAGTACGACGCCCTGCCCCAGATCGGCCACGCCTGCGGGCACAACCTGATCGCCGGCGCCTCCGTGGCGGCCGCCCTGGCCCTGGCCCCGCTGGCCGATTCCCTGGGCATCACGCTCAAGGCCATCGGCACCCCCGCCGAGGAGCACGGTGGCGGCAAGGCCCTCATGCTCGACGCCGGTGCGTTCGACGGCGTCGGGCTCTCCCTCATGGTCCACCCCGTCCAGGACGGCATCACGTACAACCCGGCCGGCACCAGCGCCCAAGCCGTGGGCCGCTACCGCGCCACATTCACGGGCAAGGCCGCGCACGCCGCCGCCGCACCGCACCTGGGCGTCAACGCCGCCGACGCCGCCGTGCTCAGCCAGGTGGCCGTGGGCCTGCTGCGCCAGCAAATCC
>JBAUMA010000340.1:0-3534 GCA_049578485.1 Specibacter sp. | reverse complement strand
AGCCTACGAAGTCCTGGTCAACCCCGCCCAACGCCAGCAGTACGACAGGTCCTACCGCTCACCGGCCGGGAACACCACAGGCCAGGGCTCCTACGGTACGCCGGGCCGGGACGACGGCGAGACGTTTTCCGGTGCCGGGTTCAACGGACGGTTCACCACGCGCCGCACGCACGAATCCCGCAATACCGCAGGGGATCCGGCAGCGTATGTCCCACCCTATGAGGATCTGGCGCCCGGCGAAGTGCCTATCCTGCCGCGCACCACGGCCGCCCAGCCCGTGCACGGGGCGCCCCGGAAACGTGGAGTCTTTGGGGCCTCGTCGCGGCTGGCCCGCGAAGCCCGCACCGCCCAACTGATCATGCAACAGGTGCTGCCGTCCATCCCCGCGGCGCGGCTCATCAACGGGCTCACGGCTCCCGTCAACAACGGCTACCTGGACCATGCATTGGTTTCCGGCTACCGGATTGCCCTGGTCGGCTCCATGCTGGTGCCCGACGGCGCCTTCCGTTGGGACGGCAGCGTGCTGGTCCACGGCAGCAAGGTGGCCGCTCCCCCGCAACTCATCGCGGCCACCCGCCGCATGCAGGAACTGTTTCCCGAATGCAACGTGACCGCCTGGGTATGCGTGCACAGCAGCACGGGCAACTTGTTTGAACCCGTCATTGACTACGGCCGCGGCGCCGAACCCGACGGCTCCAATCTGGTCAACGTGGCCAACGCCGCCCGGTTCGTGCGCGAGGCCAAGCACTTCCTAGCCTCCGGCCCCGCCCCCAATGTGGTGGACCTGCAGGTCCTGAGCCGGCTGCTCGGCGGCATGTACTGACACGGTAAGCTGAATCCGTGTTTCGCATCCTATTTGTCACCCCAGAGATCCCCGGCAACACCGGCAACGCCATCCGCCTGGCCGCCATTACCGGGGCGGAGCTGCACCTCGTGGAGCCCCTGGGATTTGACTTCTCCGACGCCAAGTTGCGCCGCGCCGGCCTGGATTACCACGACCTCGCCGTCGTCACCGTGCACAAGACCCTGGAGGCGGCGTGGGAGGCCCTGGCCCCGGAGCGGGTTTTTGCCTTCACCTCCGACGGCGAGGCAGGATACACCGACATTACCTACCGGCCCGGCGACGTGCTCATGTTCGGCCGTGAATCCGACGGCCTGCCCGAGGACGTCAAGCACGATCCCCGCGTAACATCGCGCGTCCGGCTGCCCATGCTGCCGTCGCTGCGCTCACTGAACCTGGCCAATGCGGCCTCGATTGCCGTGTACGAGGCCTGGCGCCAGAACGGTTTCGCCGGCGCCCAACTGTAGGCACCTGTCCCGGGCCCCGCGCCCACGCACGTTTCACCCACTGGAGGTATGCATGTCCGCTCGCGATCCTGGCCTGGCTTTCACCGACGGGGCCCTGCAATTTGATGCGTGGTCGGAAAAACTCTGGGACCCGATGGGCCGCGACGTGGTCCTGGCGGCAAAGATCCAGCCGGGCGAAAAGGTGCTCGACGCCTGCTGCGGCACTGGCGCGGCCACCATCCCGGCCTCCTTGGCCGTTGGTCCCACCGGAACGGTCGACGGCGTCGACCTTTCCACCGGGCTGCTGCGCATGGCGGCCGCCAACCTGGCCGAGCGTGGCATCTTGAACACCACCCTGACCGAGGCCGACGTCACCGAGTGGCGCGGACACCGCACCTTTGATGCCGTCCTGTGCTCCTACAGCATGTTCTTCTTTGCCGACATGGAAGCCGGTGTGGAACACCTGGCCTCCATGCTGCGCCCGGGCGGCCGGCTTGTTGCGAGCACCTGGGTCGAGGGCGCCCTGGAGCCGTTTGCCGGGCTCATCCTGGAAGCGGCCATCAAGGAGCGGCCCCGCCTGGCCGGCGTGGTTCCGCTGGCCAACCAAAACATGGCAAAGATTGCCTCCGCTGATTCACTGGCCGGCTGGCTCACCGCCCGTGGATTGGCCGACGTCTCCGTCACGACGCATCCGCTCACCCTAACGGTGGATGACGCGATGGCATGGGACCTGGTCATGGGCAGCGGCTGGCGCACCCTGCTCCCCCGCGATCCCGAGGCCATCTCCCGGGTCCGCCGCGACTTCATCAAGTCGGTGGGCCCGCAGGTGGACATGAATTCGGACGCGCTGATCGGCATCGGCTCCGTTCCGGCGTAACTCCCCGAAGCTGGGAATTAGCTGGCAATATCAGAACGCCCCTTGCCGAACCACAAACGTTCTGACAGTGTCCAGCTTGATCGCCTTGACCGCAAATGACGGCCCGCATGACATTTTTGTCAAATGAATGGCGATCAATCCTCAAGGAGTTTCGTAGATGAGAAAAATCTTCGCCTTGGCAGGCTCAGGCCTGCTCGTGGTTGCTGCACTGGCCGCGGGTCCCGCGGCGGCACAGGCCGCCCCCTCGGACCATTCAATCCAGGTTTGCGCGTCTCCGCGTCATGGTGACGCGGCGTGCACCGCCCGGCAGGCCGTCAACCCGGCCGGCCGCCCCATCGCGAACGTCAGCGCCCCACCAACCACGGGCCTCACACCGGCCCAGCTGAAGAGCGCCTACAACCTTACGGGCCTGTCCTCGGGTGGACGGACCGTCGCCGTTGTGGACGCCTACGGATACCCGAATCTGGAGCGCGACCTCGGTGTGTACCGGGCACAGTTCGGCCTCCCCGCCTGCACCACGGCGAATGGCTGCCTGAAGATCCTGAACCAGACCGGCGGCACGAAGCTTCCTGTCAACAACACTGGCTGGGCACAGGAGCAGGCGCTTGACGTCGACGCCGTCTCGGCGGCCTGCCCGGACTGCAAGATCGCCGTGCTGCAGGCCAACACGGCATCCTTCACCAACCTTGGCACAGCCGTTCAGACAGCTGCGAAGCTCCCGGGCGTCGTAGCCATCTCCAACAGCTACGGCGGATCCGACGCCGCCGACTCGACGTATGGCCAGTACTACAACTTCCCGGGCATCGCGGTCACGGCCAGCGCCGGGGACAACGGCTACCAGGGTGCCTCGTACCCGGCCTCGTCACGTTACGTCGTCGCCGTCGGTGGCACCTCCCTCGCAGCCGCCGCCAACGCGAGGGGATGGAATGAGACGGTGTGGACTGGAACGGGCTCGGGCTGTTCCAGCCTGAATGCGGCGCTCCCTGCTGCTGCATCCTCGAACACCGGATGCGCAGGCCGCGCCATGAATGACGTCGCCGCAGCATCCGATCCCAACACCGGCGGGCTGGCCGTCTACTACCCGACCTCGGCTTCGGCGTCGACGTGGGGGCAGTTCGGCGGGACGAGCGAGGCATCCCCGATCATCGCCTCGGTGTACGCCCTGAGCGGCAACACGGGTTCCACAGCGACCGGCAGTTACGCCAATGCGATTCCGTACGGCCACGCCGGCAGCTTCTTTGACGTCACCTCGGGTTCCAACGGCACGTGCCCGACGACGCAGTGGTGCACCGCCGGGAGCGGCTGGGACGGCACCACCGGCCTCGGCACCCCGAACGGCGTGGGCGGGCTGTAAACCGCACGACGTATAC
>JBAUMA010000339.1:0-1559 GCA_049578485.1 Specibacter sp. | reverse complement strand
CTTGAAGCCCTCGGCGCTCTTACCCGTGAGGTAGCGGGTGTCGAGCCAGCGCTCAAAGATGGCGTCGCCGTCGAGCAGGGTTCCGGTCTCGGCGCAGACCCGCTCGCTGATGGCCAACGTCGCCTCCACGGACTCCTTGGCGCCCTCGTCGGCCACCAGAAGTACGTTCGTGTCGGGCAGGGCGAACTGCACACCGCTTTCGAGGTTGTCGTACAGGCGCAGGGCCGCCGGGGTGGCGCCCTGTTGCATGATCTGTCGGCACGCCTCCAGGCCCTCGGCGAAGCTGTTGAAGCCGTAGGCGATGGCGCGGCCGTGGTCCGGCAAGCGGTGAAGTTGGAACCGGATGGTGGTCACCACGCCAAGGGTTCCCTCCGAGCCGATGAAGAGTTGCAGGAGATCGGGCCCGACGGCGGCACGGGAGCTGTTACCCAGCGTCACCAGATCGCCGTTGGCCAGGACCACGTCCATGCCGAAGACCATGTCCTCGATCTTGCCGTAGCGGGTGGACAGTTGCCCCGCGCCGCGGCAGGCAACCCAGCCGCCCACTGTGCTGATGGCGTAGGACGACGGCCAGTGACCCATGGTCATGCCGTACTCGGACTGGATCTTCTCTTCGAAGATGTCGCCAAACACGCCGGCTTCAACTTCGATGATCTGACTTTCGGGATCGAAGCTGCCGAACTTGTCCAGGCCGCAGACGTCCAGGACGATGCCACCGGCCAGCGGCAGGGCGGCACCTGTGACGTTGGAGCGCCCGGCGGAGACGGTGACGGGGATGTCGTGGGCGTGGGAGATGCGCATAACCGCCTGCACTGCCTCCGTGGTGGAGACGGCCACAATCACCGATTCCGGGGCGGCCGGGCGGCCGCTGGTTTCGGCGATCATGGTGGCGGCCCACCAGTCGCGGGTGCCATCAGCCACCGCGGTTGGGTCGGTAACGACGGAGTCGGCCACTGCCTCCAGTTCGGCCAGGACCGCTGCGGGTACCTTTACCGGCGTGCCGCCAAAGACGGGGTCCCCGGTAACCGGGCCGAGGTTTTGCGCGAACGCCGGCTGGGTGGGCGCCCCCACGGTGTAGTTGCCACGGTTGTATCCGCGCTTGAGCGCTTCTTTGCTGATCATGATTACTTTTCTCCCATGAGGATGGCGCGTTCATGCGCTGTTTGGTTTCGGTAGGAGGCCACCTGGGCCTCAACTTCTAGTGCGGGCAGGTCAAGTTCCTTCATCAGGAGCTCGCCCACGCGTTCGGCCGCCGCGGCTGAGGCGTCGCGGGCCATCATGCGGGCGCGGGTGCGGCGCGAGAGAATGTCGTCCACGCTGCGGGCCATCTCGTGCCGGGCCGAGTACACCACCTCGGCTTCCAGGTACGGGAGCCCTGCCACAATTGGCTTGCCCAGACTGGGGTCACCGGCCAGGATGTCGGTGACAAACCTGGCCTCGGTGCCGTACCGCTCCCCCAGGTGGGAGGCCAGCCCACCGGAGGCAACTATCGCCTCGGCGTCGTAGCCGGCCGCACCCAGCAGGTAGGCGGACTTGGTGCGGCAGCGCCGGTTCTCGCC
>JBAUMA010000338.1:0-6012 GCA_049578485.1 Specibacter sp. | reverse complement strand
GTCTGCTACTCGTTCGCAGTTTGGCTCACGAAAATGATCCACATTTGGACCGGCCGGAAAGACAAATCGGAGCCAGGCAGTCGCCTGATTTGTTGATATTCACGCTCATGTCCCCAATCAAAAATGCACCAAGAAGCAAGATTTGAGGCTGCCACCGACAGTCCCGCCGGCCGGTCTGAAACCGCGGCCAAGACAACGCAGATTGTTGAGACGCGACGGCCCTCTTTTCACTGACGGTGACATACCACCAACCATGTCGATGAACTTGCAAACAGCCGTCCAAGGGACGGTTCGACGTCGTATGGCAGATCCACGTCACGGTTTACTCACGTTTTTCTACGAAAACCCATGGCAAATGCTGGCATGCCAAAAGGACCCCATCGCCCGCACTCCCCCGGAAAGACGCTGTTCTTGATAGTCAACGGAGACGGTTGGCATGAGGCTTCTGAGTTTCTCTTGGCTGCCGGTTCGAGTCCGGCACGAGGCACCAAATGTGGTTCTGAGCTGCGGTTTTACAGTTCCAGCCAGGTGCGTTGAGAGGCCAAATCACGCTTTACTCACGTTATTGAACGAAAAGTTGGTCACGGTTCTGGCTTGATTGTGGCCAAATTGGGTTCAATTTTCAGTTAAGTCTATCGACAGTCGGGCTTGAAAACCGCTGGATTCCGCGGTTTTTCCGGTCTGGACGATTTGAGATTTTAGCGGCCATGATTTGGCCCTCCGATCGCCCTTCACCCGGCACTGAGCACCATGATGAGCCAATAACTTCCTGTGGGAATACAAACGGCTCGACGCGGAGTGTTCGATCTTCCAGCTCACGGAATTCGGCAATATTGCCGTGAAGCGCCAGCCCAGCGGCGGGCTGCGGCATATCCATTTCAACGCAATTTTCTTCCAGCTGGCCAGTATCACACGCCCGTAAGAGGAACGGCGGATTCTGGCGGTCTTTGCAACCTTAACTTTGAGTAGCTTCGTGAAGACTTCGTGTGGTGTCAGGAATCCAAGTACCGCTCAGGCCGGTCGTCGATGCAGACCAGGCCAATGATCCGCCCGCCGGTGCGCTCACCCAGCAACTTAGCCAATTGATGCCTGGTCCGCTTGGATGGGAGGAGAATTCAGGACTCTGCAAGCTCGCCTTTGGTCAGGGCATAGATCCACCGGCAGGTGGCCTCGTGGGAGACGTGACGGTTACAAGCATCGGGTGCATTCGCATGGTCTCAACGCTGCTATCCGTAGCCTCAAAACGCCAACGACCTTACGCTCTGCCGCTGAGCTCCTGACCGGACCAGCCTCTAGTTTCCGCGTCTGTCCCGCCGGCGTTGGCGCCAATTTTTCGTGGGTTCGTGGCCAACATCAGCCCCAATCTGCCGATCAGATCTACCAGCCCTGATCCCTGAGGCGGTGTCCGCCCGATTCTAAATCGACAACTACCTATGCCCCACCAGCAACTCCAATATTCCACCAACTTGTTGTCTTCAGGATATGACCTCGCACGCCGTTGCCAGCAAAATCGCCCCCATTCGTTCATGTAGGTGCTAAACCCAGCGCCCGGATGCAAAAGAAGTCCATCTCTGACAATCTTGCTGTCTCGGGACCCCAACGACTGGTTCCAGTTTGTCATTCCGCTTAGGTAAATGTCAGCGACATCATTGGCGAAAAGCTCATAATATGAGTCAAGGGCGTTCGATGAGCAGGGACGTGCCCTGGCCGACGCCGACGCACAATGTTACTAGGCCGCGACGTGCGCTTTCCCGCTCCATCCGGCCCAGTAGCGTCACCACCAGGCGCGAGCCGCTGGAACCCAGCGGATGCCCTAGGGCGATGGCGCCGCCGTCGTTGTTGACAATGCCGTTGTCCAGACCCAGCTGGCGCATCACAGCCAGCGACTGGCTGGCAAAAGCCTCGTTGAGTTCGACGGCGCCTAGCTCATCCAGGTTCCAGCCGGCCCTCGCCAGCACTTTCCGGGTTGCCGGTACAGGGCCGATGCCCATGACTTCGGGCGCCACCCCCACCGACGCGCCGTCGACAATGCGCGCCCGCGGGGTAAGCCCGTACTTTTTCACGGCGGCCTCAGAGGCGACAACAATTGCGGAAGCACCGTCGTTGAGGGTGCTGGCGTTTCCTGCCGTGACCACTCCGCCGCCAGTCACCACTGGCCGCAGCCCGGCCAGTACCTCCAGAGTGGTTCCCGGGCGGGGCCCCTCGTCCGTGTCGACCACAGTACTGCCTGTCCGGCCCGGCACGGTGACCGGAACGATCTCCTCAGTGAAGCGGCCGGCCGCGACGGCCGCCAGTGCCCGCTCATGCGATTGAACGGCAAACGCATCCGCATCCTGACGGGATATTTTGTAGACCCGGGCCACCTCCTCCGCCGTTTCGGGCATGGAAAACGTCATCCTGCCCCCACGCGAGAACTCCCCGCTTCCAGTGAACCGAGAATTTACAAAACGCCATCCAATAGACGTGTCAAAGACTTCTCCAGGCTTCCCGAAAGCCTTCATAGGCTTTTCCTGAACCCACGGCGCCCGGCTCATCGACTCCACCCCTCCGGCAACCACCAGCTCGGCCGCGCCCGACTTGACCATCTGGGCCGCCAGAATCACGGCACTCAATCCCGAGGCGCACAGCCTGTTCACCGTCAGGCCGGGCACGTGGTCGCCAAAACCGGCGAGCAGCCACGCCATCCGCGCCACGTTCCGGTTCTCCTCGCCCGCACCATTGGCATTGCCCAAAATGACCTCGTCCACAGTGTCCGGATCGACTCCTGCCCGGACCACCGCCTCCCGGACCACCAGTGCCGCCAAATCATCCGGCCGCACACCCGAGAGGGCACCGCCATACCGGCCCACCGGCGTCCGTGCCCCACCAATCAAAAATGCCTCAGTCACTGTCATCTCCTTTGTTATTGAGTGTTGAAGGGGAGAACCGGCCGCGGTCCATGACCACTCGGTCCCCCACCAGCACCTGGAATTTCACTGGTCCGCCGTCGTCCCACAGCCTGACTGTGAGAGAATCTCCCGGCAGGACAGGACTCGTAAAACGGGCCGACATGGAGGCAAAATGTGCCGGGTTGCCCCCGCATACCGTGTGCAGGAGCGCCCGCCCGGCGAAGCCAAACGTACACATCCCGTGGAGAATAGGGCGGTCGAAGCCGGCCTCCCGTGCCGCGGCCGGGTCCGAGTGCAGTCGGTTCCTGTCCCCGCTGAGCCGGTAAAGCAGCCCCTACGCGGGCGTGGTTGCATAGTCGACCACGTGGTCCGGAGCCCGCCGTGGCCGGTGCCACCTGTCGGGCTCCGGCCGCGGCCCGCCAAAGCCGCCGGCCCCACGGATCAGAAAGGTGGCCTGGCTATCGGCGAGGGCGCTTTCGTTCCGGGCATCGGCAAGGTGCGTGGCAATCGTGATCAGTGCGTGCTCGCCGGTGTCGTGCACCCCGGCGACGACGGCGGTGACGCGGGCCGCGCCCGCAGCCGGCAGGATTGCATGGACGCTCAATTCCTGATCCGCGTGCAGAATCACAGATGGCTGAACCTCACCAAAGAGTGTTGGACCCCCCAGTGCACCGTCCCCCAGAAAACTCAAGGGCGGGAATCCCAGCACTGCGGCATAGCTGGGCAGCACCCGCTGCGGCACACCGTCGCTGTTCTCAGTGGTGTAAGCCAATTCAGTGCCGCCGGGGACGGCGCCCGCACCCACCCCCAGGGCATACAAGATGCCGTCGTCGGCATCCCAATTGCGGACGATGGTCCCCAGCGCTTTACCCACAATATTCATGTCGATGTCCATGCCCGCACCACTATTGCATGGTCAGACCGCCGCTGACGCTGGCTGCCTGTCCAGTGATGAATCCCGAATCCTTGTGGGCAAGAAACATTATGACCCTGGCAATCTCCGCCACCGTTCCCGTGCGACGCTTCGGCACTGCGCGGACGATGGCGTTCATAACCTTGCCGGTAAGCCCCTGCGCGGACGTCATCCCGGTCAGAAGATCCGTATCAGTCGGGCCAGGGCAGACAACGTTGACAGTGATGTCCATGACAGCAGTCTCACGGGCCAGACTCTTGGCCAGCGCAATCACTCCACCCCTCGCGGCCGACGACGCAGCGTCGCCAGCGGAGCCCGTCTTGCCACTGTCGGATCCCACCAGCACGATCCGCCCGAAGCCAGACGCCCGCATGGCCGGCAGCACAGCCCGCACCGCATTCATGGGTCCAGCCAGTTCGACCGCGAGGATATCGGCGGCGGATGCGGCGGGCATTTCATGGAAGAGTGCCAGTTCGTGCCGGTGCCCTGCTGTGACTATGAGCGTGTCCAGGCCACCCATTTCCCGTGCTGCGTCCTGCACGAGTGACCGCACAGCGCCGTCGTCGGAAGCGTCAAGGGTACCAAAGCCGGCACAGCTGCCCGCGGGCAGACTGTCCGCCAACAGCTGTGCCGCAGCGGCATTGCGGTGGTACGTGAAGTAGATGCGGGCACCTGCAGCTGCCATGTCGCGGCACACCTGCCCGCCGATCCCGCCCCCGCCAATGACCAGGACGCGGCGGCCGCGGAACTCACCGTCCGAGTTCCCTATCAGGGTCGTTTGGGGAGCTGGCGCTGTTTGCGAGACCGTCATTTGAAGGCCGAGATTCCTGTGATTTCGCGGCCGATCAGTAGCGACTGGATAGAATCGGTGCCTTCGTAGGTGTGCACCACTTCCATGTCGGTCAGGTGTCGGGAGACATGGAAGTCCAGGAGCAGCCCGTTGCCGCCGAGGATGTCGCGAGCCTCGGAGCAGATCCACCGGGCCTTCTGCGCGCCATGCATTTTGGCAATGGATGCCATGGTTCCGGTCCATTCCCCCGCTTCCTGCAATTCGGCCATGCGGAAGCACATCAGCTGGATGGCGGTGAGTTCGGCCAACATGTTGGCCAGCTTGTGCTGGACCAGCTGGTAGCTGGCGATCGGCTTGCCGAATTGCTCCCGCACGCCGGCATAAGTGACAGCCGCTTCATACGCGGCGATTGCGTGGCCCAGGCATTCCCAGGACGCCCCGCCGCGCGTTGACGCCAGCACGGCGGAGGCGTCCCGGAAGGAGTTGGCGTTGACCAGCCGATTGGCGGCCGGGATCCGCAGCCCGTCAAGGTTGATGTCCGGCTGCAGAATGGCACGCTTGCCCACTTTGCCGGTGATCACCTCGGTTTGGTAGCCGCTCGGGTACGTGCCGTCGTCGTTCTTCTCCATAACAAAGGCCTTCACCTTGGCATCGGCCTCGTCCCGAGCCCAGATAATGACGACGTCGGCGTGGCTGCCGTTGCCTATCCAGCGCTTGCGGCCGTTGAGCAGCCAGTGGTCGCCGTCGCGGCGGGCGGTGGTTTCAAGACCCACGGAGTCTGAGCCGTGCTCGGGTTCGGTCAGGGCGAAGGCACCCACAAGCTCCAGGGTGGCCATGCGCGGGAGCCAGCGCTGTTTTTGTTCCTCGCTGCCGAGCATGTTGACGGTGCCCATTGACAGATTGGATTGGACCCCGATGAACGTGTTCATCGAGCCGTCACCTCGGGACATCTCCACCGTGGCCATACCGGCGCCGAGCCTACTAAGCCCGGGGCAGCCGTAACCTTCGATCGTGGAGCCGATGATGCCGAGTCCGGACAGTGGTTCTAGGAGCTCGAAGGGGAATTCTGCGCGTTCCCAGTAGCCGTTGATGACCGGCAGCACTCTGTCATTGACGAAACCTCGAACCCGAAGCATGACTGCCCGGTCGGCGTCACTGAGCTTCCCCAGCAGGAGGTAGGGGTCCGTGTTGCGGGCTTCGGTCAGCCCCTGGGCCAAGGCTGCCGTGAAGGGGTCATGAAGGGTCATAGCTGTACCAGCCCTTTCCGGTCTTGCGGCCGTAGTCGCCGCGCTCATACATCTCGGCCAGCGCCGGGTGGGGCAGGTCCGATGGGTCGCCGGTTTCGGCGTAGGTGGCTTGGCGGATCAGGTAACTGACATCCAGACCCACCAGATCCATAAGCTCGAACGGGCCCATGGGGT
>JBAUMA010000337.1:0-2088 GCA_049578485.1 Specibacter sp. | reverse complement strand
GGGCGGGGGAGGGCGTGGGGATTAGTCCACGATCTTCAGGCCCGTGTTCCAGTTGAACGTCTCGAAGGCCGGGTTTGCCTGGAGCGTCATGACCAGGAATTGGAAGCCCTCGAGTTCGCGTGAGCGCTTCAGGGCGCCGGCCACGATCGGGCGCATGCCGCCGTCGGCCACCAGGGATGCCACGGCGGCCGTGGCGGACTCGTCGTCACCAGCGATAAAGACGTCAAGGGTTTGACCACTGGTTTCCCCGGCCACCAGGGCGCCGGCGAACGTGGTGTTGAAGGCCTTGACCACGCTGCCGGGGGTCAGTGCCGCGATTTCCTCGGCAGCGGAGGTGCCCGGCGCCACCACCAGGGAATCAAAGGTTTCAAAGTTTACCGGGTTGGTGATGTCAACCAGCGTCTTGCCGGACAGTGCCGCGCCTTGGGCGGCAACGATTTCCTTGGCGGCATCGAACGGCACGGCGAGCACCACGATGTCACCCGCGGGGGCCTGGGATGCAGTGCCGGCGGTGACTCCGGAGCCCAGCTCTGTGGCCAGGGCCTGGGCCTTTGCCAGCTCGCGGCTGAGGATTTCCACGCCCCGGCCTGCTGCAAGTGCGCGGGTGGCAATGCCGCGTGCCATGTTTCCGTTGCCAATGATGGTGATGGTGCTCATGGTGTTCCTACTTTCGAAAAGGTCCGCTGGAAGTTGTTTACTTGAAGCTACAACTAAATGTAGATCCAAATGGTTGACGTGTCAAGTAAATTTTTGGGCGACGTTGTTGCGGTGCCGTCATGGAAAGATGTGGGCTATGACTGAATTGGAGCCGCGCTGGCTTTCCGCCGACGAACGATCCGCCTGGCTGGCGCTGCTGTCCACCACAACGCTGCTGCCCGGGGCCCTGGATGCGCCGTTGCAGCAGGCTGCCGCCTTGTCCTTGTTCGACTACAACGTGCTGGCCATGCTGTCCGAGGCAGCCAGCCGCACGCTGCCCATGAGCGAACTTGCCGCCCGGACCAGCGCCTCCTTGTCGCGGCTCTCCCATGTGGTGAAGCGGCTGCAGGCCCGGGGCTTGGTGGAGCGCAATGTCCATCGCGACGACGCCCGGGTCACCGCCGCCAGCATCACGGCAAGCGGCGTCGAGCTTGTTGAGGGGCTGGCCCCCGCGCACGTCGCGTCTGTGCGGGCCCTGATCTTTGACCACTTGGACGAGCGTGACGTGGCGGACCTGGCCCGCATTGGGCAAAAAATCATTCGCGGCCTGGATTCCGGACACTGGATCTTGCGCACCCCGGCTCCCTGAGGCGGCGATTCCGGTTGGCGCTATTGCGAATAATGTCAAATACAACACATTTATGTTCTCTATTACGTTTTTGATCCGGTAGGGTAGGTAAGGCTTGCATAACTAAGGCAAGCTTCACCTGAGATCATCGTAAGGAATCATTGTGGAATTTTCGCGTCGGCAGGGCCTGAAGATGGGCCTTTTTGTATCCGTGGCAGCCATGGGAACGGCCCTGGCGGGCTGCTCAACCGGAGCCGTCGGCGGGACCGCAACGCAATCGGCCGCGGCCGTGACCGACTCCTTCCCCGTGACCGTCAAGCACAAGTTTGGCCAGACCGTCATCAAGGCGGCTCCCGTGCGCGTGGCCGCCGTTTCCTGGGTCAACGCCGATGTTTCCCTGGCACTGGGCGTGGTCCCGGTAGGCATGCCCGCGGATGACTGGGGTGGAAATAGCAAGAAGTCCACACCCTGGAAGGATGCCGCGTTGGAAAAGGCCGGCGCCGCCATTGGCACCGCCAAGGCCCCCGTGCAGTACTCGGAGACCGATGGCATCAACTTCACCGAAGTGGCCAAGACCAGCCCCGACATCATCCTGGCCGCCTACTCGGGCCTGACCCAGGAAGACTACGACAAGCTCAGCAAGATCGCCCCCGTGATCGCGTACCCGGAGTCGCCCTACGGTACGTCCTGGCAGGACTCCACCACCATGATCGGCGCCGCCTTGGGCCGTTCCGTGGCGGCCAAGGAACTGATCTCGGCCACCGACAAGACGATCGCCGAGAAGGCCGCCAAATACCCGAAGCTGTTGGGCAAGTCGTTCATCT
>JBAUMA010000336.1:0-8923 GCA_049578485.1 Specibacter sp. | reverse complement strand
AAACCACACCAGAACACCAGAAAAGAACCGGCAAAACCGGTCCACCACCAGGGAGTAAACGCCACCCCCCACAAGGGAGGCAACTCGGAAAACAATACACACCTTTCACCCAACACGCAAACCCACCCAACCCAAGAACGTGGCCACGGTGGATGGGAGGGACCGAAAGCGATCGGGGCAGCTCGGCTCCGATTTTCGCTCCCTATATAAGGGGTGTCATTCAACCCCTTATATAGGGAGCACCCTGGCAACTACTTGCGCACGGCCTTGGCCATGATCTTGGGCCGGACCAATGCGCCCGCCGCAGTGACTGCCCAGACGATCACTGTTGCCAATATCCAAGTGAAGAAACCATGGATGACCGTGCCACCACCAAAGAGGTTCGCCAGGACGAGTGCCAGGAAGGTTGATATCAAGGCGGCTGCGCCGGCAATGCTGGGCGCATGTTTTTGGGTGAGCTTTGATATGAGGCCTGCCAACAGCCCCTGGGCAACGGTGAAGACCACAACTGCAGTGATGAATCCGAAGAAGTGCAATCTAAACCCGGGCAGTATCAAAGCGGCGACAATGATTGCCACGGCGGAGGCGCCCAGGTGGAGGCCTATGCCAATCAGGAAGTTCTTCATACCTACCGATCCTATGCGGCACACTGTGGCCGCACTAGGTAATCAAGGCAACTGATGGGGAAACAAAAAATCCCCGGCTGAACCATTGGTTCAACCGGGGATTTTGAAAACGTGCGCGAGGGGGGATTTGAACCCCCACGCCCTTTCGGACACTGGCACCTGAAGCCAGCGCGTCTGCCGTTCCGCCACTCGCGCGTTTTCGCTCTTCACCGTCTCCCTTTCGGGTTTCAGTGGAACAGCGAGATCAAGCATATCGGAGACTTTCGGAAATAACAAAACGACGGTTTCCTCCCCGCCCGGGGGCCTCGCGCCGGCGCCTATCCGGCACCTACACAGCCGCGCCGCAGGCCCGAGAAGCCAACGAATTTGGCTGGTATTCGTGGTGTCGCCGGTGGTCATGCCAAGGTATGAATTCCACCCCCTTCGCGTGCTTCAATAAGGTTTTTCCAAGCCACGCCCAGTAGTATCGACCTTGTGCACCGTTGCCCGCAGGACGGGCAGCCACCTGTCAGCGCGTGTTTACAGGGGCTGTGGACGTTAGCACATGGCTGTGAACTCACGGCCGTCTGCGCTACAAGCAGCGGCACCATCAACCGCACCGCATACAACGAGAGGAGACATCATGGGATTGTTCGACAACGTTGAAAAAGGCATTGAAAAGGCAGTACGTGGAGCCTTCTCCCGCGGCTCCAAGGCGCTCCAGCCCGTGGAGATGGCCAGTGCACTGCGTCGCGAGCTTGACGACAAGGCAATGACCTTGGACGCCGGACGCACCCTTGCTCCCAACGTTTTCAATATCTACCTGGGCGATACCGACTTTGAGCGTGCCCGCTCGTGGGGCGTGACCCTTGCAGAAGAGCTGTGCGACGTGGTCATCAATCACTCCCGCAGCCAAGGCTACGTACTCCAGGGTCCCGTCCGCGTCGCCTTCAACCATCGCACCGAACTGCGTCCTGGAAACTTTGAAGTCTCCTCCTCTACGGAGCGGGAAAATGCCCAGGCGCCCCAGGGGGCTCCCACCCAGCGCCCCGGGACACCGGCAGCGCCACGCCAAGCCCCGAGCCGACCCCCGGCCGCATCACCGGCCCCGGTGTACAAGCGTCAAACGCCGGCACCGGCCACGCCTGCCGCCTCCGGGCAGCCGGTCCTTGACATTCAGGGCCAGCGTTATTCCCTGAACGCAACCTCCATCACCCTGGGGCGTTCCTCCGAAGCCGACATCCTCATCGATGACACGGGAGTCTCCCGGAAACATCTGGAGATCCGCACCCGAGGCGGCGTCAGCACCGCCGTCGACCTAGGCTCCACGAACGGCAGCTACGTCAACGGTCACCGGGTTCAGGGCAACGCGCCGTTGAGCGACGGGTCGAAAATCACCATGGGCCGCACCGAGATAATCTTCCGCATTTTGCCGGCACGAAACGGTGGGCAGCCATGAACGATCTGAGCCTGACAGTCACGATTTTGCGTTTTGGTTTCCTTGCCCTGATGTGGGTCATGGTGTTCAGCGTTGTTGCCGCCATGCGCCGGGACCTGGTGATCGGGCGCAAGGCCAAGGTTGGCGCCCCCACGGCACGCCAGGCGCGCAAACACCCGGAACTTCTCCAGGAGGCTCCGCCCACCAAGGTCCAGGCACGCCAACTGGTGGTCACCGAAGGCCCGTTGACCGGCACCACGCTTGAACTTGACGACACTCCCATCCTGCTGGGCCGCGCCCAAGAGGCCACCCTGGTGCTTGAGGATGACTATGCCTCCGGCCGTCACGCACGCCTGTTTCCCCAAGGCACGCGCTGGTTCATCGAAGATCTAGGTTCCACCAACGGAACATACCTTGGCGGCACGCAGTTGACCCGTGCCCTGCCCGTGGAGCTTGGGGTCCCGGTTCGGATCGGCAAAACGGTCATCGAATTGAGGCCGTGAGCATGGCCGAACACCCGCTGGTCCTGCGCTATGCCGCCAGATCGCATGTGGGCCTGGTCAGGGCTAAAAACGACGATTCCGCCTATGCGGGCCAGTACCTTGCCGTCGTTGCCGACGGCATGGGCGGCCACGCCGGTGGCGATGTCGCGAGCGCCTCGACGGTGCTTGACCTGATTCACCTGGACCATGCCGAGCACGAGGACGACGCCGGCACGCACCTCGCCGACGAAATCCAGACGGCCAACTCCCTGCTGTCCGAGCTGGTGCACGTCAATCCGAAACTTGCCGGCATGGGCACCACCGTGACGGCATTGCTGCTCTCCGGAGACCGCCTGGCCTACGCCCACATCGGCGATTCGCGCGCGTACCGGCTCAAGGACGGCGTATTCGCCCAGATGAGCACCGACCACACCTTTGTCCAGCGCATGATCGACGAGGGCCGCATGACCGAGGCCGAGGCCGAGGTACACCCCCACAAAAACGTGCTGATGCGCGTACTGGGCGATGTCGACGCCTCACCTGAACTGGACCTCAAGTACTTTGAGGCAAGCGTCGGGGAACGCTGGCTGCTGTGTTCGGATGGCCTGAACTTTGTCAGGCACGAGATGATCGAGGAGGTCATCCGGCGCACGAAGTCCCTGGCCGCGGCCGCCGACACCTTGATCGACCTGACACTGGCGGCCGGTTCGCCCGACAACGTCACCGTGGTGGTCTTCGACATCGCCGAGGCAACAACCGACGACACCTCCACTGCAGCCCTGGAGACCATTTCGGCGTCCGTCAGTCCCACCGCGCATACCGGAGGGGTCCCCGATGGCCACGATCTTCCCTTACTGAGCGCTGGTGCCGATACGGACGACGCCGGACACTCCGGTGCGCTGCCCGCGGCGGCTCCCGCTGTGGTCCGTTCGAGCGACAACGCCTTCGGTGACCCTGAGGATCCCGAAGAAGGTGGCACAGCGCCCGGGAAACCCGGCCAGGACCTGGCAAACATCGACGGCTCGGAGGATGCCGGCGCTGTGCCGGAGGAGCTTGACGCTCACATCCGCGCCGCCGCCGTCCGCCACCAGCTGTCGCTGCGCCCCCACGAGCTCGTCGGCGCGGCGGTCACGGCCAACGACGAAGGCAAGATCCCCCAGCTGGCGCACCACCCGTCCGCGCAACGCGCGGCCACAGTGCTCACCCACAAGCCGGAGGACACCGCCTCAGTGCCCGACGACACCGAAGAGTCGCTGCCCCGGGCCAGGTACCGCCCCTTGATAGTGGCGGTTGTGGCGGCATTGGTGACCATCGCCGTCGTGGCCGGCGCCTGGATTGCCTACGTTTGGACACAAACCCAGTACTTTGTTGGCGTTTCCCACGGCAACGTCGCCATCTACCAAGGTGTTTCCCAAAATCTGGGCCCCATTTCACTCTCACACCTGCAACACGAAACCGACATTACCGTGGCATCCTTGCCCGAATACTCGCAGCAGCTGGTTGCCCAGACCATGCCGGCCGGCTCGCTTGGCGTGGCTGAGCAAATCATCAGTGACCTGCAGCTGGGCACGGGCTCCAGCACACCGCCGTGCAAACTGGTCGAGACAACCACAGCGCCCGCCACAACGGCCAAAGGCACAGCAACCCCAACGACCAAGCCCGGTGCCACGGCAGCACCAAAGGCAAGTGCCAAGGCGAGTGCCAAGCCGGCCGCAAAGGCAGCCGCGCCCACCGCGGCCACGTCCTCGGCAACTGCCTCACCGTCCTCCTCATCCACCCCAACGTGCACCCCTGGAGGTGGACAATGAGCCAACTTGTGACTGTTGCCAAACCGCGCCGCAACACCGAATTGCTGCTGCTCGTCCTGGCCCTCGCCGTCGGCATCATGGCCTACGCCTTGGTTAACCTGAACCTTGACCGCCGTTTTGACAATGACTTTTACACGCAGATCGCCATATTGGCGGGCTTATCCCTAGCCGTGCATATAAGCCTGCGCTTCCGGGCAAAATATGCCGACCCGGTTATATTGCCCGTGGTGGTTGCCTTGAACGGCATTGGCCTGGCCGTCATTCACCGGCTCGACATTGCCAACGATGAAACCGCCGGCCAACGGCAGTGGCTGTGGACCGGACTTGCCGTGGCTGCCGCGGTGGCAGTGATCTGGCTATTGCGGGACCATAGGATCCTGCGGCGCTACACCTACATCTCGCTGGTTATCTCCGTCGTGCTGTTGCTTCTTCCCTTGGTGCCCGGCATCACGGCCGGCGACGTCAACGGTGCAAGCGTTTGGATTAAACTTGGCCCGTTCACGTTCCAGCCCGGCGAAATCGCCAAGATCACCCTGGCAATATTCTTTGCCGGGTATTTGTCCTCCAACCGGGACTTGATCCTGTTGGCCGGGAAGAAGATCGGGCCGCTGCAGCTGCCCCGAGCACGTGACCTGGCGCCAATGATCGTTGCCTGGCTTGCCAGCGTGGGCGTGCTTGTCTTCCAGCATGACCTCGGCACATCCATCTTGTTCTTTGGCTTGTTCATGGTGATGATCTACGTGGCAACCAGCAGGATCAGCTGGGTCCTGATCGGTTTGGCATTGATGGCGGTGGGCGGCACTGCCGCTTACCAGATCTTCCCGCACGTCACGAAGCGAATCGATACGTGGATCTATGCCTTTAGCCCCGAATACATCGGGGGTGGCAGCTTTCAAGTGGTCCAGGGCCTGTTTGGCATGGCCAACGGCGGTCTCCTGGGCACGGGTCTGGGCGAGGGAACACCCAATATTGTGCCCCTGGCCAACAGTGACATGATCATTGCCAGCATCGGCGAAGAGCTCGGCCTGGTGGGGCTGTTCGCAATTCTCTGCCTCTACGCCTTGTTGATCGCCCGCGGTTTCCGTGCCGCACTGGGCACCCGGGATTCGTTTGGCAAGCTGCTCGCCGTGGGTCTCGCTTTCGCCTTTGCACTGCAGTGTTTTGTGATCATTGGCGGGGTTACCCGGATCATCCCGCTGACGGGCCTGACCACGCCGTTCCTGGCCGCCGGCGGCTCATCGCTGCTCGCCAACTGGATCATTGTGGCCCTGATCCTGAAAATTTCCGACGCCGCGCGCCGACCCATTGACGTCAGTGCCGATCCCAAGGACGAGCCCCGCAAGGAGGTGCCAGTCGCATGAACCAGGCCATTCGCAATTCCTGGATAGTTGCCATTGCGCTGTTTGCCCTGCTCTTTGGCTCCATCTCGTATGTGCAGTTCTTTGCCGTTGATTCACTGAACAACAATCCGAACAACAACCGCACCCTGCTGGCCAATTTCTGCAGCAACCGCGGCCCCATCCTGGTGGGCGGGCGCCCCATCGCAGAGTCTGTGTCCACGGGGACCGACTGCAAATACCAGCGAAAGTACAACGAGCCTGAGCTGTACGCCGGCCTCACCGGCTTCTTTAGCAAGTACGCAGGCCAGTATGGGCTGGAGTCGGCCATGCGCAACGAGCTGGCCGGCACCTCCGATGACGCCTTGTTTGACCGGATTTCCCAGGCATTCACCGGAGCCCGGCCCCAGGGCAGGTCGGTGGAACTGACCATCGACGAAAACATCCAAAAAATGGCCTACGACATGATCCCCGACGGCATCGCCGGTTCCATCGTTGTCATGAACCCGAAGACGGGTGCCATCATTGCCATGGTCTCCAAGCCGTCCTATGACACCAACGAGATGGCCAGCCACGACCAGACGGCCGTCGACGCCGCCTATGCCAAGCTGGTGAACATCCCGGGCATCAACTTGTTTGGTTCGGCAGCCTACAAGCAGCTCTACGCGCCCGGTTCGGTCTTTAAGCTTGTGGACACGGCCGCCGCACTCGAGTCCGGCAAGTACAACAAGGACAGCGTGTTGCCCAACCCGGCGAACCTAGCCTTCCCGGGCATCACCTACACCCTGCCGAACTACCTCTATGGGCAGTGTGACACCCAAACCAAGGTGAGCTTCACTTTCGCGTTGGAGAACTCCTGCAACACCCCGTTTGCCAGCATTGCCCTTGACCTGGGCCAGGAGGCCATCACGGCCCAAGCCGAGAAATTTGGCTTCAACGACAATTCACTGACGTTCCCGGACGGTGTTACCGGCAGCAAATTCCCCGGCAGCAAGGGAGTCCTGGACGCCCCGGGCCTGGCCCAGAGCGCCATAGGCCAGCGCGACGTCCTTGCGACCCCCCTGCAGGTGGCCATGATGACGGCGGCCATCGCCAACGGCGGCAAGCAGATGAAACCCAACTTGGTACAGACCATCCGCACCCCCGATCTCAAGACGGTGCAAAGCTTGACACCGGAATTCCTGCGCCAATCAACCACCCCTGCTATCGCGGCACAAATCACCGACTGGATGGTCAACGTGGTGGACAACGGCATCGCATCCGCGGCTGCCGTCCCCGGCGTCAAGGTGGCCGCCAAAACTGGAACCGCAGAGGTTGGAGACACTGGTTTGAACAACGCATGGTTTACCGGTTTTGCCCCGGCAGATGACCCCCAGGTGGTGGTGTCGATCGTCATGCCAAATGTTGACGTCGCCACCGGCGCACAATTAACAAGTCCCAATGCAAGCAAACTCTTCAAGGCGGTGTTGAAAAAGTGAGGCCTACTTCAGGAATCACCTTAGGCGGCAGATTCCAACTAACCTCACGTATTGCCATTGGCGGCATGGGGGAGGTTTGGAAGGCACAGGATTTGGTCCTGGGCCGGATTGTCGCAATAAAGATCCTCAAAGACGAATACACGGGGGATCCCGGTTTCCGCGCACGCTTCCGTGCCGAAGCCAAGCACACGGCGCTCCTGAACCATGTGGGCATCGCCAACGTCTTCGACTACGGCGAGGAGGACGGTTCCGCCTATCTGGTCATGGAACTAGTTCCCGGGGAGCCCTTGTCCGCCCTGATTGAGCGCGAGCACGTCCTCTCGGCCGACTGGACCTTGTCCATGATCGCCCAGACGGCCCGGGCCTTGTCCGTGGCGCACGCCCAGGGGTTGGTGCACCGCGATGTGAAGCCGGGAAACCTGCTCATCACGCCCGAGGGCCGCGTGAAGATCACCGACTTCGGCATCGCCCGCCTTGCCGACCAGGTTCCGTTGACGCAAACCGGCCAAGTCATGGGGACTGCCCAGTACCTTGCCCCCGAGCAGGCCACGGGCCAGGTCGCCACGGGCTCCAGTGATATATATGCCTTGGGCGTTATAGGTTACGAGTGCATCACCGGCCATCGCCCGTTCTCGGGCGAGTCTCAGATCGCCATAGCTCTGGCCCAGGTCAACGACGCACCACCGCCGCTGCCCGACACCCTGCCGACCCCAGTGCGGGCACTGCTCATGTCGATGCTTGCGAAGGACCCGGCCAACCGACCGGCCAATGCGCTGAAACTGGCCGACGCCGCCGAGGCCATCCGCGCCGGTGATATCAAGGCTGCCCATGCTGCCGTTCCCGGAATGCTGCTCTTTGAGTCCAGCACCGGGCCCATCACCGCTCCGGTGGACATCAACTCAACCGCCCCCACGTCCGTTGTGGGCAACGTTTCCGAGCCAGGCACGACGGCGCTTCCCACCGTTAGCGCCGCCGCAGTCGACGCCGGAGCCCTGAGCGCCGAACGCTCCTGGGACGGGGAGCATGGCAGTGATTCGGTGCTGGGCAATTTCGACGCCGGCGACGAGGACGAAGAAGCTGCCTCGGCGCCGGCCAAGCGCGGCCGCAGCCCCTGGACATGGCCTGCCGTGGCCTTGATTGCCTTGCTACTCTTTGCCGTGGGTGCACTCCTGCTGCAGAGTTGGGGCATCTTTGACGCCAAGCCGGCCGCCACGACCTCCAAGTCCGCGACCCCGTCTGTCACGCCGTCTGCCGCTGTGACCACGCCGTCGGAGGAGCCGACGCCCACGGAGACTGAAGCGACGACACCGCCACCCAGTAACGTCTCGGTGTTTGCCGACCAGTTCAAGGGTCGCCCCTTCAACGAGGTGCGCACCGAGCTTGAAGGCATGGGGTTTGTCGTGAACCGCGCCGATGCCTTCAGCGCAACAGTTGCCGACGGCTCGGTCATTGATCTCACCCCCACCGGCCCCTTGGAACGTGGCACGGAGATCACCGTCACCGTGTCGAAGGGCAAGGAATTGGTCACCGTACCGTCATTCCAGGGCAAGACCGGCGACGCCTATGACACTGAATTGGCCGCCGCCGGCTTCCTGCCTGCCCGGGGGGAGGAACCGTCGGCCACCGTCCCGGTCGGTAGCGTCATTCGTGTGGTTCCGACTGTGGGCACGCAAGCGGCCAAGGGCACTGCCGTGACGTACTACGTGTCAACAGGCCCAGCGGCACCCACGCCGGATGCCACTCCGGATGCCGTGGCAACGCCGACCAAATAGCAC
>JBAUMA010000335.1:0-16577 GCA_049578485.1 Specibacter sp. | reverse complement strand
GAGCAGCACCGCCGTCGTCGGCGTCACCGCAGGCACGGCCTCAGCCCTGGCCGGCGGACGACTTTTGCGCCGCCAGCCACGCCACGATGGCATCGCGCCGGATGCGCCGGTGTGAGCCCCTGTACTCAACGGGGATCTCGCCGCGGTCGGTCATGTTGCGCAGGAAGGTGTGGGAAATCCCGGCCAGCTCCGCCGCCTGCGAGGTGGTCAGCAGCTCGGCCACGCTGGCCACGGTCACCGATTCGCCGCGGGAGAGCCGCTGCAGGAGGTCGACGACGGCGTCCCTCGCCTCGGGTGCCAGGCGGTGGGCCGTGCCGTCCACGAACACCGTGACGTCGTCGCTGCCGCCCAAAACGCGGGCCAGCCCGGCCTGCTCGGCAGGGTTCAAACCGGAACTGATGCGGGGACCTAAAAGGCTCATAAGTCATACTCTAACCCGCCCGCCAAGGCCCGGTAAGGTATGACCCATGACACAAACCATCCGCACGGCACTTTTGGGTTTTGGCCTGGCCGGCAGCGTTTTCCACGCCCCGTCCATCGCCTCGCTGGAGAGGTTCAGCCTGGACGTGATCGTCACCTCGGACCCTGAACGGCAGGAGGCCGCCCGTGCCGCCCACCCCCACGCCAGGGTGCTCGGCCGTGCCGAATGGGACGCGGCCGGCGCCGGAGTGGACCTGGTGGTGGTGGCCACCCCGCCGGCAACCCACATGGCACTGGCGCAGGCCGCGCTGGAAGCCGGGTGCGCCGTCGTGGTGGACAAGCCCTTCACCGTGACCAGCGCCGAAGGGGATGCGCTCATCGCCCTGGCCCGGGACCTCGGGCTGGTGCTGACCGCCTACCAAAACCGCCGCTGGGACGGGGAGTTTTTGACCCTGAAGAAGCTGTTGGCGGACGGTTCGCTGGGGGCGGTGCGGCGCTTTGAATCGCGCCTGGAGCGCTGGCAGCAGAGCATCAAGAAGGAGTGGAAGGCCCAGGCCACTCCGGCGGACGGCGGCGGCATCCTGAACGACCTCGGCACGCACCTGATCGACCAGGCGCTGCAGCTCTTTGGCCCCGTGAGCCGGGTCTACGGCGAGGCTGCCGCGCGCCGGCCGGAGGAATTGTCCGACGACGACGCCTTCGTTGCGCTGGAACACGCCGGCGGGGTGATCTCCCACCTATGGATGAACCTCAACGTCCCGCAAAGGGGGCCGCGCCTGCGGGTGCTCGGCTCCGAGGCCGCCTACGTGAAAGCCGATCCCGACCAGCAAGAGGCGCAGATCCAGGCCGGCATCCTGCCCGGAGACCCGCGGTACGGCGTGGACCCCGAGGCGAACTGGGGGATGCTGGGCCGCGACGGGAACCTGGTGCCGGTGCCCACGGAACGGGGCAACTTCGGCGAGTTTTATGCGCTCCTGGCCGCAGCCTTGCTCGACGGCGGGCCCGTGCCTGTGGACCCGGCCGATTCCGTGGCCGCGCTGCGCATCATTGAACAGGTGCGCGGCCAGCTGGCTTAGCCGGCCCTGCAAAGATTCAACAACGCACTGCAACGTATGCTTGGGCCAAGGATTTTCTTACCCGCAGGCCATTGATTTATTGGGGGACACCGTGACCGAGACAAACGCCGGTTCGCCGGGCGGGGCGGCGCAGGCCAATCCGGCCTTTTCCGAGCCCACGCAGACGGTCCGCCACCGTTGGACCACCTCGGTGGTGCTGGTCAACGTTGGCATCAACGCCGCATTCTTTGGCCCCATCCAGGTGTTGCTGGGCCAGCAGGCCATCCATTTCAGCGAGGCTGACAAGGAAGGCATCCTGGCCCTGGTGACGGGCGCCGGCGCCGCCGTCTCACTCGTGGCCAACCCCTTGTTTGGCACGTTCAGCGACAGGTCCGTCTCCCGGTTTGGCCGCCGCGTGCCGTGGGTGTTCATCGGTGCGTTGCTGGGCACCATTGGCCTGCTGGGGTTGACGGTGGCACCGGGCGTGGCCGCCATGACGCTGCTGTGGTGCCTGGTCCAGCTGGGCTGCAATGGCGCACTGGCCGCCATCACCGCCGCCGTTCCCGACCAGGTCCCCATCCGGCAACGCGGCAGCATTGGCGGCCTGGCATCCATGGGCACGGTGGTGGGCATCTTGTTCGGTGCCGCCATCGGCGCCGTGGTGGCAGGCAACTTTTCCCTCGGCTATGTCCTGTGCGCCATTGCCCTGGTGGCCGGGATCGTGCCGTATTTGTTCTTCTCCAATGACCAGGTCCTGGGTGTGGCGGATAGACCGCCGTTCACCTGGACCGGCTTTGCCAAGGGTTTTTGGATCTCACCGCGTCTGTATCCCGACTTTGGCTGGGCCTGGATCACCCGCTTCCTGGTCAACGTGGGAAACCACCTGGTCACCTTGTACCTGCTGTTCTTCCTGCGCGACGCCGTGGGCTTCGACAACCCCGAATTCGGCGTGCTGGTCCTGACAGGCGTCTACGCCATCCTGACCCTGGTCACCGCCGTCATCGGCGGGCGCTGGACGGACAAGGTGGGCAAGCGCAAACCGTTCGTCATCGCATCGTCGGCCATCATTGCCCTGGCCGCGCTGATCCTGGCGTTTGCCCCCACCTGGACCGGGGCGCTCATTGGTGCGGCCGTCCTGGGTATTGGCTACGGCGCCTACCTGGCCGTGGATTTCGCCCTGCTCACGCAGGTCCTGCCGTCGGCGGCCAGCCGTGGCAAGGACCTTGGCGTGATCAACGTGGCAAACTCGCTGCCACAAGTCATTGCCCCCGTCATTGCCTTCCCCCTGGTGTCGATGCTTGGCGGCTACGTCACGCTGTACGTGGTGGCCGCCGTCATCGGCCTGCTCGGTGCCGTGTTCGTGGTGAAGATCAAGGGTGTGGACTGAGCCGGATTACGGGAAAAACACCATCTTGACCAGGGCGGCCACGCCCACCGTGATGATGGTGGCCCGCAGCGCCATGGGCGGGAGTTTCCGCCCGAACCTGGCACCCACCAGGCCGCCGAGCAACGATCCCAAGGCGATGAGCGCCGTCACCTTCCAGTCAATGTAATGCCAGGCCACCACCATGAACGTGATGGCGGCAATCCCGTTGACCGCCGTCGTCAGCACGTTCTTGACGGCGTTGACCTGCTGCAGGGCCACGGTGGTCATGATGCTCATGAGCCCCACCAGCAAGATGCCCTGGGCGGCGCCAAAGTAGCCGCCGTAAATGCCCAGCACAAAGATTCCGACAATGAGTCCGGCGGTGCCGTGCGCGGCCAGGCTGTCCGGACCCGTGTAGCGTTGGCGGGCCATCCTGCGCTGCAGCGGGGCCCCAAACGCCACCATGGCCAGGCCGATGATGATCAGCACCGGCACGATCGCCTTGAACGCCGACGCCGGCAGCACCAACAGCAACAGCGCACCCACGAGCCCGCCAATGGCCGACGCCGGCAGCAGCCGCTTGATCAGGTCCTTGTTGGGCGCTAGTTCCTTGCGGTAGCCCCAGGTGCCGGACAACCCGCCGGCCACCAGGCCGATGTTGTTGGAAATGTTCGCGGTCAGGGGAGGGTAGCCAAAGAGCAGCAACACGGGAAACGTCACGAGCGTCCCGGAACCAACAACGACGTTGATCATTCCAGCCCAAAAGCCGGCCAGGAAAATTGCCGCCAGTTCCAGCATGTGCAGTCCTTCATTTGGTTCGTGCCCGGGAGTCCGTCAAATTCTACTGTCCCGGCCGGGGCACAAGGTTTAGGGTGCTATGGCCGGCTCCACCCGGCGGGCCACCTGGTAGCGGCCGTCGGCATGGACGGTGACAAATTTGGTCCCCGGGAACCGGGCTTCGGCTTCCACGGCCGCTGTGGTGCCGGGCACTCCGGGGCGGCTGGAGACATCGATCAGCACGTAGTCGGGGGCGGGGTTCTTGTTGCCGATCCAGTACACCTCGGTCCTGTCCACCAGGTAGCTCATGAGGCTGATGTCCGTCTCCACCGTGACGCCGTTGGGAACGGCGGCCAGTGCGCTGTTGGCGGAGGCGTTGGTGTCCTGGGAAAAGCCCTTCGCCGGGTCTTCAAGTTTCGCGAAGGCAAACTGGCTGGTGAGGGTCACGGCGATCAAGACGATGACGGCCCCGCTGAGCAGCCGCAGCTTGGCCGAGTCCAGGACCTTGCGCCGTGAGAGCGCGTCGATGGCGGCGCAAAACACGATCGGCATCAAGACGGCGCTGTACTGCCACTCCTGCCCCCAGTAAAACTCGAGATCGGAGAGGAAGCGCCAGCCCAGGGTGGGCACCACCAGCAACGCCAGGGGCGAAAAGAGGCACAACCCGGCCGTAACCGCCACCATCAGCAGCACCGTGATGACCTTTTCAGGTTGGAACAACGACGCCGGATCGCCCAGCAGCCCTGCAATGTTCAGCTGGCTTCCATACGCCCAGGTGTCGCCCGGGTTCATGGCCGGCAGGATGACCTTGGTGGCCAGTACAAACCATCCGACGCCCCAGGCTGCCAGCCACAGGCCGGCCGGGGTGCGGGCGCGCCATGCCATGACCAGCCCGATCATGAGCACCGTCAAGCCAAGGTCCTCCTTGACGAACACCAGCAGCGACGCCCAGATCCAGGCCGAGCGCCATTTTTCCTCCAACAGCGCGCACAAGGAGAAGGCGATCAACGGCACGGCAAAGGCAATCTCATGGAACTGCGCGTCAATGGCCGACTGCAGCCCCCAGCTCAGCGCATAGCCCACGCCCAGACAGGCGCCCGGGAAACGGCCCAGCCGTTTGATGGCGAGGTGGCTGATGACCGCCACGGAGATGGCAAACAACAGGTTTTGGACCACCAACAAGGTGAATGCGCTGGGAAAGAGACGGTACACCGGGCCCAGGACCACCAGCAGCGGGTGGAAGTGGTCCCCGAGCAGGTTGTAGCCCTGGCCCTTGATGCTGACGATGGGTGCCTGGAAGTGCGCGTAGTCCTTGGCGAGCTGGGTGAAGATGCCCAGATCCCAGGAGCGGATGGCGAAACTTGTCCACTGCAACCAGGAAAAAACCGTGTAAATGACAAATGCGGCCGTGCCAAGAATGCCGGCAAAGGCCAGCGTGCCCCGGGCGGTACCGGACCCGGCCGAATGGTTGACGGCCGCCGACCGGCCGGGCCGGCTACTTGGTTTCGTTGCAGTCACCCTTGAAAGTCTAGGCCGTGGGGGCGGCATTACGGGCATTGGGGAAGGGGTCGGTGCCCCGTCAATGGCACGGCGGGACAGTCCGCGGGCCCGTCTCCCTCTGGCAGGATGGCAGCATGGACGCGCAAATCTTTTGGACAGTTATCTGCGGCCTCGCCATCGTGGTGGGGGCCGCCGGCGTCGTCATTCCGGTGCTGCCGGGCAGCCTGCTGATTGGCGTTGCGTTGTTGGTATGGGCCCTGGTGGTGGGCCATCCCGTGGGGTGGGTGGTCTTTGGTGTTGGCGCGGCCCTCGTTGCGGCCGGCATGCTCTCGAGCACGCTCCTAACCGGGCAGGCCATGAAGGAACGCAAGATCCCGGGCCGCTCGGTGATTGCCGGGCTGGTTCTGGGCGTGGTGGGCTTCCTTGTGGTCCCCGTGGTGGGCTTGCTGCTCGGCTTCGCCCTGGGTTTGTTCCTTTCGGAATTCCAGCGCCAGAAAGCGGTGAAGCCGGCGCTCTCATCCTCCGGGGCGGCGCTCAAGGCCACGGGGCTGGGACTGCTGGCCGAGTTTGGCTTTGCCGCGCTCGCGGCCGGAACCTGGAGTGCCGGCGTCGTGACGTATTTTGTGGTTCGCTGACCGGACCGGCTAAGGGACGCGGATGCCCACCTGCATGCCGGCCATCGGGCCGCCGCACCGTTCGCTGCCGCCCACCCGGGTCCAGTTCAGCGAGTTGGACTGTTGGGCCAGCACTTTCCCTGTCACGTCAAAGACCCTGAACGTGACCACCGGCGGCGGCGCCGCCCCCGTGTTGAGCACCCAGGAACCGTTGGCCTGGTGTGCAAGCAGGCTGGAGTCCACGGATGCCGCCTTGGCCACGGTGGGTACCGGAGGGGCGCACGTGGCGCCCGCGCAGACGGTGACGGCGGCCGCCTCCGCGGCGTGGTTTCCGGTCAGCGTCAGGGTTACCCGGTTGTGCCAGTTCTGCGGTGGGCACGTACCCGCGTTGGTGTCCAGGACAATGGCGCCGATGATGAACGCCATGCACAGGGCAGCCATGACGGGAACCAGAACGAGTTCCACGCGGCGGCGGGGTGGTGGCATGGCGGGCATGGGGCCATCGTATCGAATGGTTCTGGAAGTTTCCCGCGAATCAACGGCGGTCCCGGAAGCGTCCCCGCGTCGTCCTCAGAGGGGTCCTTAGAGCCGTCCTTAAAGCGGCAGGAACAGTGGGCCCGGCCTGCTGGCGCTAGGATCTGCTTATGCCAATTGCCGCCTCAGAAATCCAGCTTCCCCTGCAACCGCCCTACCCCATCCGCACTCCCAGGTTGCGGTTGCGCCCGGTCACCGTGGGGGACCTTGCCGCGATCAACGGGTACCGCTCGCTGCCGGACGTGGTCCGCTATCTGCCGCATCCCCCGCAGTCGATGGAGGACACGGCGCTGACGGTGAAATCCATGGCGGCACAGTCCGTTCTGACGGAACCGGGGCAATGGCTTGACCTGGCGGTCGAGTCCGGGGACTCCGGGCAACTGGTCGGCGAGGTGCTGTTGAAGTGGGATGCGGGGAATCCCCGGCTTGGTGAGATTGGGTTTGTGTTTTCCCCGGAGGTGCAGGGCGCCGGTGTTGCCTTCGAGGCGTGCACCGCGGCCCTGAACGTGGCGTTCAAGGATTTTGGCTGGCACCGGGTCGAGGGCATTTGCGATGACAGGAATGAGAAGTCGGCGGCCCTGATGATGCGGCTGGGCATGCGGCGTGAAGCCCGGTTCCTGGAGTCCGACTGGTCAAAGGGCGAATGGGTCTCCCTGCTGCACTTTGGCATCCTGCGCCGCGAATGGTTGGCGCGCCCGTGACCCTGGCAGGCGCATTGGCTGAGCTGAAGGAAAACTCCGGCACGGCGAAACATGCGCAAACGGGCATATGGGTGGCGGAGCTGTTGCGGCGCTGCATCATCGACGGCCTGCTGGCGCCGGGAACCAAGCTCTCCGAACAGTCCCTGGGCCAAGTTCTGGGCGTCTCACGAAACACCCTGCGTGAGGCGTTCACGGCGCTGCATTCCGAGCGCATCGTCACCCGCATTCCCAACCGCGGCGTTTTTGTGGCCAGGCCCTCCGCGGCCGACGTGCGGGAGATGTACCGTGTCCGGCGCCTGCTGGAACCGGCCGCCCTCCAGCTTCCCCAGCCGGCCGCGGCGCCCGAGCTTGCCGCACTGGCGGAGACGGTACGGCTGGGACGGGCCGGACAAGCCGCCGCAGACGTGGAAGGTATGGCCCACGCCAACCAGGAGTTCCACCGCCTGGTGGTGTCCCTCGCGCACAGCGCCCGGCTCGATGCCCTCATGGCCCAGGTGCTGGCCGAAATGCGCCTGGTGTTCCACGCCATGTCCGGCGAACCGGCCTTCCACGCACCCTTTGTTGACGAAAACGCACGGATCCTCCAACTCCTGGCCGGCGGCCGCCGGGACGAGGCCGCCAAGGAGATGGGCGGCTACCTGGGCAGGGCAGAACGCGGCCTGCTGCGAGCCCTCGGCGCCTAAACGGCTCCGGTGCGTGCGCGGTTGGCCCTTAGGCAATCCAGGTGGACGCGGTGCCCATCAGGCCCAGCACCACATAGGCGCTGACGGGAACCAGCAGCATCCACTCGCGCCAGGAACCGGCATTGCCAAGGATGGGCATCGCCAGGTTGCCGTTGCGCTTCCACACCGAGCGCAGCAGGGGTATCTTGCGCGCAAACTTCGGCGGGCGCAGGGCCAGCGGCCACATGAGGTTGCAGCCGCCGGTGGTCAGCATGTCCCCGAGGATGTGGACCGCCGCGCCCAGGCCCACCGCCAGCGGGAACCAAAATTGTTCCTGCGGCGCAAAGAAGGTGATGAACGCCCCCACGGCCAGGCCCAGCACCCACGGGAACTTGCGCATGGTGTCCGGGATGAACTTCAACGCCTTGGCCGCGAAGGAGGCCAGCAGCACGGTGAGGATCCCGGCGCCGGGAAAAATCAGGCCGAACGGTTCCACGGTGGCCGTCCACATCCCGGCCACCACCGCGACCAGGACAAAGAACGCCAGCCCCAGGATCGAATGCGTGCCGTGCCGGTGCCCGCCGGAGATCTTTCCGACCTCGATGCACATGGCGTTGGAGAACGGCGGCAGGGAGTGGGCGATCGTGGCGTTGCGGTGGTCGGCGTCGGGCAGCAAGGCCGCGCCGGCGGTGACAATGGCACCGGCCAGCACACCGGAAGGGCTGACAGGAATCAGGCCCAGGCCCACATCCACCCCCTGCGGCAGGAACGTCAACGTGTGCGCGGCCCCGCTGAGATCAACATGGAATCGGGTGGTCAGTGCCAGCCAGGCGGCGGCACCGGAGGCGGCGTGATGGGGTCCCATCATGGCGGTTCCTTTCGGCGTGAGTGAAAATCCCTCAATCGCGTGGAGGAAAATTTGCAAGCTCAACAGTAAGGGCAGGGGTCGACATTGTCCTATCCGTGGGCGTTTCCGGCGGTAGCGTGGGCTTATGGATACCGAGGAGAATGCCGCAACGCCCAGGGACGACGCCGGCACACGGCTCACGGTGCACGTCCCCATGCGCTGGGGAGACATGGACGCGTATGGGCACATCAACAATGTGGAGGTGCTGCGCATCCTGGAGGAGGCCCGCGTCCACGCGTTTGGGCCGCCGGCCGGGACCGGGCTGCCCGGAGTGGAGGTGGACCGGCCCATTTTCACGGACCTGCCCGAGGGCACCCAGGCGCTCGTGGTGGAACACCGGGTGAAATACCTATCCCCGCTGAACTACCGGAACATCCCGGCCCGGATCCAGGTGTGGATCAGCGCCGTCAAGGGCGCCAGCTTCACGGTGGCCTACGCCATCTTCGACCCCGTCAGCGGCGCCAAGTGCGTCATTGCCGAAACCGTCTTGGCGTTTTTTCACGAGGACACGGCCACGTTGTTGCGCATTGCCCCGGAAAAGAAGGCACAGCTGCTGCCGCTGGTGGGTGCGCCCAACTTTCGGTGACGTCAGGGTGACCGGGCGGCGGTCAATGCCGTGCGGGGCCCGGCCGCAACATGGCGTAACGGGGAAATATCCCCGCCCCGGCCGCCGTTCCACCAGCATGACAACCATAGGAATCATCGGAGCAGGACACATTGGCAGCCAGATTGCGCGCAAGGCCGTGCAGCTTGGCTATGACGTGGTCATCAGCAACTCGCGCGGGCCCGAAACCCTCACGGAGCTGGTGGCCGAGCTGGGTCCGCGTGCCCGGGCAGCAACGGCGGGCGAGGCAGCGGCGGCGGGCGATTTCGCCGTCGTGACCGTGCCGTTGAAGAACCTTGCCGAGGTACCCGTGGAACCGTTGGCCGGGAAGATCGTGATTGACACGAACAACTACTACTGGGAACGCGACGGCCACATCGCGGCCCTGGACAACGGGGAAACCACGACGTCGGGGCTGCTGCAGGAGCATTTGCCCACCTCCAAGGTGGCCAAGGGCTTCAACCACATAGCGGCGCCGACCATCACCACGGACGGAACCCCGGCGGGCACGGCCAACCGGCGCGCCCTGGCCACGGCCAGCGACCACGACGACGCCGCGGCCCTGGTGACGGGGCTCTACGACGAGTTTGGCTTCGACACCGTCAACATTGGCCCGTTGTCCGAGAGCTGGCGCGTGGAGCGGGACCGTCCGGCCTATGTGGTGCGGCAAAACGCGCAGGAATTGACCGACAACCTGGCCAAGGCGCCGCGCCTGATCTAGCAATTACCCGAGCCGCTGAGGTGGGCTAGTCCGCCTGCTTCTGCTGTCCGGATCCGGTGTGCCCGCCCAAGTGGGCGAGCGCCCGGGCCCGGCGGCGGTGCCCGATCCGTTCGTCCAGCACAATGGTCACGGCCGGCGTCGCCAGCACCAACAGAAGGCACAACGTAAGCGAAAACCCCGCGGCCGCCAGCAGCAAGGACAGCGCGGAAACCACCACCGCCGCCACGCCGAGCCACACATGCAACGGGTCCAGCCCCACCATCGTGGCGTACAGGACCGTCAGGGTCAGCACGAACACCACCACGGGGACGGCCACGGAAGCCACCACCGCCGCCGGGCCGATATGGGTTTTCCCCTGCAGGAACAAGGCATAGACCCGCAGGCCCGTGCCCGTGGCCGCGATGGCGGCAAAAATCAGCATGTGGGAATAGCCAAAGACCAACGCCCGGCCGCGGCGCAGTTGGAGGGCCGGTCCTGCCGGGAAGATGAAATACAGCCACCACATCGCAAACGCCAGCCCCGTTCCGGCCAGCCCCACGAACGCGGTGTCCGGCGTCCAGCCTCGTGTCAAGACCACTGCGCGCAGGGCGTCGATGGTGCCCACGAGGCATTCACCCAGGGCAATGATGGCCAGCAGGCTGTAGCGTTCGGCAATGTGGTGGGCATGCCACGGCGTGCCGGCCCCGCGTTCGGCGATCAAGGGCGTCGCCATCTCCAAGAGAAACAGCGGAGCGGCCATCAGCAACATCACGGCCACGTTCGTGTCCACCAGGAGCACCACCACCCAGCCCGCCTGGGCCACCGCGAGGTACTTGGCGTATTTCAGGCACGTGGCCCGCCGCAGGGGGTCCTGTTTGGCAGCCCGCAACCACTGGAAGAGCAGGGCCAGGCGCATCACCACATAGCCGAGCACCATGACCATGTTGTCGACGTGCTCGCCGGCCTGGATCGAAGCGAACAGGGGCTCGATCCCCATGGCCAGGATCAGCACGCCCAGCATTTGCACCATGGTGACGAGCCGGAAGACCCAGTCGTCGGTGTCGTAGGCGCTGGCAAACCAGCTGAAGTTGATCCATGCCCAGACGACGGCAAACATGGCGAACGCAAAGCTGAGCAGCCCCGTTCCCACATGCCCCGCGGCCAGGCTTTGGGCGAACAAGCCGGCGGCGACGCCAAACGCAATGGCGAATGTCAGGTCAAAGAACAGCTCCAGGGGCGTGGAGGCACGGTTTTGCTCGTGCGGGTCGCGGCCGCCCATTTTTGCCACGGCGTGCCGCAGCGGGTCCTCGGCCATGGGCGCCTCCTTTTGGTTCGGGTCCTAGCGTTCCACCAGGATGCCGTCGGCGTCGGCGTAGACCATGGCGCCAGGGCGGATACTCACTTGGCCCAGCGTGAGTGGCACATCCGATTCGCCGGTGCCGGCCTTGCCGCTTTTGGTGGGGTTGGTGCCCAGGGCCTTCACGCCCAGCGGCAGGGTGTTGACCACCACGCTGTCCCGGATGGCGCCGTTGATGACCACCCCGGACCAGCCGTTGTCCACTGCAAGCTGGGCAATCATGTCCCCCATGAGGGCGGTCTCCAGCGAGCCGCCGCCGTCGACCACCAGGACGGCGCCGTTGCCGGGTGTGGCCAGGATGGACTTCAGGAGGGCGTTGTCCTGGAAACAGCGCACGGTGCGCGCCGGGCCGGAAAACTGTGACGGCGTGCCAAACATGCGAAATTGCACCGGGATGGCGGCCAGTTCGGCGCTGCGCTCATCCATCAGATCTGCCGTGGTGAAGGTCATGGGGCTCCTTGTGTGTGCGGAATGCGCGAGACGGGCAACTGGAGCCAGCATAAACCCCGGGCCCGGCCCCGCGGCGGAAACAGGCGCTACGACGGTGAAAGCGCCCCTGCGAGCCGTTCCCGTGCCGTGGCCAGGTGGTGGTCCAGGGTGGCGGCGGCAGCATCGGCGTCGCCGGCGGCTAGGTGGTCAAGGATATGTTGGTGTTCGGCATGGATGGTGGCCCGCTCCAAGAGGTGGAGGGACTGCACGCGGGTCATGCACAGCTGTACCTCGCTGACAAGCGATCTGTACATGCGCGAGGTCCGCTCGTTGCCCACCGCGTCCACGAGTGAGGTGTGGAAGCGCATGTCCGGCTCCACCAGGGCCAGGTCGCCGGTTTCCGCCAGTGCCAGGATGTCGCGGTTGGCCTGCACGGCGCCCTCGGGGACGGTGCGGGTTGCGGCCAAACGGCGCAGGATCTCGCTTTCAAGGTAAGCGCGGGCCAAGTAGATGTCGCGCACGGAATCGGGTCCTAGATCGGCAACCCGGGCACTTTTGTGTGTGCCGCGGACCAGCAGGCCCTCCGAGACAAGTTTTTCAATGGCAGCCTTGGCTGTTGGCCGCGCGACGGAGTAGAAGCCCGCCACCTCCAGTTCGGTGACGGCCTCGGCGGGGGGCAACCCTCCGGAAAGGATGCGTGCGCGCAGGTCATCGCCCACTGCCTCAACAATCGAGGTGGCAGTAACTCTCGGTGCCATGATGTGCCTTTCCTTTGACGGCCAATTGTTCCAGACTTCCCGCCATGCGGCCTTCGACAGTACGTGACAAGAAATCCGTTTTGAGTATACTTGTCAGACAATCTGCTTGCTTGCGTCGAGCAAGTCGCCCAACAGGCATCAGCAGATAGTGGATATCCGGCGACGACAAGGAAATTGGGCATGGCTTCGCAACAATTCACCACGGCGCGGGACGCCGGCCCGGCACTGGCCCAGATCCGGGCCGCCATGGCTGAGCCGGGACAGACCAGGGCCCGGCCCCTTGATGTGCACGCCAACGCCCACGACGCTTCCCATTTTTACCTCCTGCCGCAGGCCGTGGCCATCCCGGGCAGTGCGGAGGAGGTGGCAAATCTACTCAAGGTGAGCGCGGCCAACAAGATGCCGCTGACGCTGCGATCCGGCGGTACCAGCCTCAGCGGCCAGGCCGTGACGGACGGCCTGTTGGTGGATGTGCGCAGGAACTTCCGCAAGATCGAGGTTCTGGACAACGGCGCGCGAGTCCGCGTCCAACCCGGCGTCACGGTCCGGGACTTAAACGCGCGACTACTGCGCTACGGGCGCAAGTTCGGCCCCGACCCGGCCAGCGAGGCCGCCTGCACCATCGGCGGGGTGGTGGCGAACAACTCCTCCGGCATGGCGTGCGGCATCACCGACAACGCCTACCGCACCCTGGAATCCCTCACCGTGGTGCTGCCCGGCGGCACCGTCATCGACACCGGCGCGCACGACGCCGACGCCCGCCTCCGCGCGCTGGAACCGGACATTTTTGCCGGGCTTGCACAACTGCGCGAGCGGGTCCTTGGCAACGCCGAGTCCCGTGTCATCATTGCGCACCAGTTCTCCATGAAGAACACGATGGGCTACGGGCTGAACTCGCTGCTGGACTTTGAGAGCCCGGCGGAAATCCTGGCCCACCTGATCGTGGGCAGCGAGGGAACACTGGGATTTGTGGCCGAGGCCGTGTTCCGCACCGTGCCCCGGCTGGCGCATGCCACCTCGGGGCTACTGGTGTTCGGTGACCTGGAGGCTGCCAACACAGCGCTCCCGGCATTGGTGGACAGTGGTGCGGCCACCGTGGAACTCATGGATGCGCTGTCCCTGAAGGTGGGGCAGGGGCTTAGCCAAGTGCCCGGCGTCGTGCGGAATCTGCACGTGAAGGACCATGCCGCGCTATTGGTGGAGTACCAGTCGGACAACGCCGCCGAGCTGGCAGAATTGGCTGCCAGGGCGGACGCGCTGACCCCAACGCTTGGCCTTGACTCGCCCGCGGCGTTCAGTTCCGATGCGAAGATCCGCGCCGAGCTGTGGCACCTGCGCAAGGGGCTGTATACCTCGGTGGCCGGCGCGCGTCCGCACGGTACCACGGCGTTGCTGGAGGACGTGGTTGTCCCCGTACCCGTCCTGGCCCGCACCTGCCTGGAACTGAACAAGCTGTTCACCAAGTACCGCTACGAAAATTCCGTCATCTTCGGCCACGCCAAGGACGGCAACATCCACTTCATGCTCACTGACAAGTTCGCCAGCGCCGGGGAACTTGAGCGCTACGCAGCCTTCACCGAGGACATGGTGGACGTGGTGCTCGCCGAGGGCGGCTCCCTGAAGGCCGAACACGGCACCGGCCGCGTCATGGCCCCGTTCGTCCGCCGCCAGTACGGGGACGAGCTGTACGACGTCATGCGCCGAATCAAGGCGCTGATCGACCCGGCCGGGATGTTGAACCCCGGCGTGTTGCTGGATGATGACCCCACGGCCCACCTGCGCCACATCAAGCCCGCCCCGCCCGCCGTCGACGCCGAGGTGGACCGATGCGTCTCGTGCGGTTACTGCGAACCCGTTTGTCCCAGCCAGGACATTACGCTGACTCCGCGACAGCGGATCGTCACCCTGCGCGCCATTGAGCAGGCCCGCGCGGACGGGGATGCGGCGCTCGCGGCCGCCCTGGAAAAGGACTACAACTACGACGCCGTGGACACCTGCGCGGTGGACGGCATGTGCCAGACGGCCTGCCCCGTGGACATCAACACCGGCAACCTGGTCAAGCATCTGCGCCGGGATGCCAACGGCAAGCTGGAAAACGGTGTGTGGGAGACGGCTGCCAAACACTGGGGTGCCGTCACCAAAGGGGCCGGGCTGGCCTTGACGGTGGCCGCGAAGGTGCCCTCCGGCGTCGTGCTGCCGGTGAACAAGCTGGGCCGGAAGGTTCTGGGGGAGGACACGCTGCCGCTGTACTCCAAGGAACTTCCCGCCGGCGGCAGCTCGCGACGCCGGCCGGCGCCTTCAGGGGAGCCGGAGGCCGTGTATTTTCCCGCCTGTGTGAACACGATGTTCGGGCCCGCCGGTGATCGGGTCAATGCGGGCCACGCGCCGGGGGTGCAGCTGAGCTTTGAACAGCTGTGCGAGCGGGCGGGGGTGGCGCTGCTGGTGCCGGAAGGGATCGACGGCGCATGTTGCGGCACGCCGTGGTCGTCCAAGGGGATGGAGGCCGGGTTGGTGCGGATGCACGCCCGTACGCTCGCAATGTTGCGTGAGGCCACCCGCGACGGGGAACTGGCCATTATTTGCGATGCATCAAGCTGCACTGAGGGGCTTATCCACACCATCGAGTCGGAGGTGCCGGTTCCCGGGCGGAAGCCTTTGCGTCTGGTGGATGCTGTGGCATTCACGGCCGATCGGCTGCTGCCCGAGTTGGGGGAGGGGTGGACGCGCCTGGATTCGCTGGCTCTGCACCCCACGTGCTCTTCGACCCGGCTGGGGCTGAACCCCGCGCTCGAAAAGGTGGCCGCGGCGGTGGCCGAAACTGTGCTGATCCCGGACAACTGGGGCTGCTGCGGTTTTGCGGGCGACAGGGGTCTGCTGCACCCGGAACTCACGGAATCGGCAACGCGGGCACAGGCTGAGGATGTGGCGGCGATGGGGGCATCGGCGCACGCCTCATGCAACAGGACGTGCGAACTGGGCATGACGCGCGCCACGGGGGAGGCCTACCAGCACGTGCTGGAACTGCTGGCGGATGTCGCGCTTCCGTAATCTAACGTGGTTAGTTGCCCCACGATTAGGACTTAAACTGCCATTCCTTGGCTAAGGTAGTGAATCAGTAATGCATTGCTTGCGAAAAAACTTAAGGAAGTAAGAAAAATGGCGGGAATCATCATCGTCGGTGTCGACGGAAACTCAACGTCCATGAAGGCTGCCCGAGTCGCAGCCGACCTGGCCAAGGCCCTCGGCTCCACGCTTCGCGTGGTCACCGCATTCGGCGAGGACAAGACCGAAAAGGTTGAGATCGGCAACGACGAGTGGTTCCTGTCCACCGCTGACGAGGCCGAGCGCGTTGCTCAGCGTGTCGCCGAGGAATTGAAGATCAGCGGCGTCAAGACCGAATACTCCTCGGCCCTCGGCAAGCCCGCCGACGTCCTGCTCGAAGAGGCCACCAAGCTCAAGGCCGAACTGATCGTCGTGGGCAACGTCCGCATGCAGGGCCTGGCCCGCGTGCTGGGCTCGGTTGCCAACGCCATTTCGCACAACGCTCCGTGCGATGTCTACATCGTGAAGACCGAAGGCTAAGGCCTTCTCTGCCAAAACCCCCGCAGCGCGGCTCGAGCTTGTCGAGACCCGCTGCGGGGGTTTTGTGCTGTCTGGGTCCCTGCGCTCAGCGGTAGCGCCGGTGCTGGTTCTCGCGGGTTGACGCGCCCGGTGTTGCGTCCGCGATCCACGGTCCGGTGCCCTCCGAGGGGTCCAGCACGCCCTCCTCAAGCCACGTGAAGGTCCCCGCCAGCAGATCCTCACTCAGTGCCCTGTCGGAATCGTCCGTGTTGTGCCAGAGATCGCCGAAGAGCGCCTCCACGCGGAGCCGGGACTGCCAAGCGAAGGCGTCGGCCAATTGCAGTGCGTGGCGGCCCTGTTCCGTGTCCTTGAGCCGGAGCATTTCCGCCCGTGAGCAGCAGGCTGAGATGGCGAACAGTTCGGCGCCGATGTCCACAATCCTGCCCAGGAAAGCCTGCTTGTACTCGAGCTTTCCCTGCCAGCGCCCCATGGCGTAGAACGTCTGGCGCGCCAGCTTCCGGGATTCGCGCTCCACAAAGCGCAGGTGCTTGGCGAGAGGGCCAAAGTCGCTGTACGAGCGGGGATCCATTCCCTTGCCAACCACCAGCTGCGGCAGCCACTTGGCATAAAAG
>JBAUMA010000334.1:0-6316 GCA_049578485.1 Specibacter sp. | reverse complement strand
CAACAACGGTCCCGGACAATGCAGCCGGGCGCTCCAGCGCGGCCGGGCCGGTCGGCGCAAGCGGAGAAACGGCGTCGTCCGGGCAAGCGGAGCCCACCGTCATGCCCACCACGGCGTCGGCAACGCTGTTCTACATAGCCCTGGGCGACGCCGGTGCAGAAGGCCAGGCCCTGGGATGCGGGGACAGCGCCATACCCGTGACCAGCGCCGCCATCACTTTCACGGACCCCGTCGAAGGGGCGCTGCGCACCCTGTTGGCGGACCACTCGCCGCGGCTCGGTGAATCGAAATTGGTCAATGCACTGTGGCAATCCAGGCTCACCGTGCAGTCAGTTGACCGCACCGGGCCGATCATCACGGCGCATCTGGGCGGAACCGTGTCGTTGGCAGGTGCGTGCGACATCCCACGGATGGAACAGCAGTTGATGCTCACCGCCGGGGCGGCCGCCGGCGCACCCGTGGCGGTCACCATCAACGGGAAAACGTTGAGCGCAGCGCTCAGCCCGAAATAAAGCGCCGTTTGAAAAACTTTTGATGCCTATTTAGCAACAGAGGTTGTATCCTGACACCGTGAACACTCCTGCCACTGGCGCCAACGCTGCCGCCGAAATGTTGTCCGAAGAAACCGTCGACGCCCTCGCCCGGGCCCGGTCAACCGCCGCTCCCGCGGGAGGCCACCGGCATGAGGCGCTGCTGTCACACCGTGCGGCGAACATTAAGCAGTCGGCCGTGCGCGACGTCTTTGAAATTTCCATGCAACCCGGCCTGGTGTCTCTGGCCGGCGGCAACCCGAACCTGGCGTCCCTGCCCTTGGAACGACTGGGTGCCACGGCTGCAGCCATCATCGCCGAGCACGGCCTGGAGGCCCTGCAATACGGCGGCGGACAGGGCACGCAGGAACTCCGCGAACAAATCTGTGAAGTCATGGCGGCGGAAGGCATCCTCGACGCCGACCCCGAAAACGTGGTCATCACAGCCGGCTCGCAGTCGGCCCAGGACGTCGCCGCCAAGGTGTTTTGCAATCCCGGCGACGTCATCCTGCTCGAGGACCCCACCTACGTGGGCGCCCTCAACACCTTTGAGGCGTATGAGGTGGACGTCCAGCCCGTGGCCGGGGACGGGAACGGCCTGATCCCGTCCGCCCTGCGCGCCACCATCGAGGCCCTGCAGGCGGCCGGCAAAACCATCAAGATGCTCTACACGATCCCCAACTTCAACAACCCCTCGGGGGTGATGTTGGCACCGGAACGCCGCCAGGAAATCGTGGACATATGCCGTGAGGCGAATATCTTGGTGCTGGAGGACAACCCCTACGGGCTTTTGAAGTTCGACGGCGTGCTGCCGGCGCCGCTGCGCGCGGCCAACCCTGACGACGTGCTGTATCTGGGCTCGTTCTCCAAAATCTTCGCGCCGGGACTGCGAATCGGCTGGGCGCTGGTGCCGGCCCACCTCAAGCAGCGGTACTACCTGGCCAGCGAGGCTGTCACCCTCTGCCCGCCCACGTTCAACCAGCTGCTGGTCAGCGACTACCTGCGCAACTATGACTGGAAGGGCCAGGTCAGCACCTACCGCAGCCTGTACCAGGAGCGCTGCGAAGCCCTGCTGGCGGCACTTGCCGAGTTCATGCCCGACGGCGTCTCCTGGACCCGGCCGGCCGGCGGCTTCTTCGTCTGGCTTACCCTCCCCGAGGGGATTGACACCTACCCGCTGCTGCACAAGGGCATCGACGCCGGCGTGGTGTTTGTGCCGGGCGCCGCCTTCACCACCTCCTCCGGGCCCAGCAACAAGCTGCGCCTGGCGTTCAGTGCCGTCCCGCCGGAGTCGCTGCGCGAAGGTGTCAAGCGCCTGGCTCCCGTCCTGGCCGAGGCGGTCAACGCCGCAAGGTAAGGCCGCCCAAGCCGCCAACCGGGATTCTGGATCCAGGGTCCAAATTGGCGCCGACGGTTCATGCTGGCGTTATGCGTGGACCTTCCCCACTGGAATTCGCAACGCCCCGGGCGCCTCCACCCGCACCCTGGACACCACCATCCGATCCCGGTGCATTGCCTGGCGGATGGCCGGCGCCATGATTGTGCTCATGTGTTCGGCCAGATATTTCTCGCCGGCGTCGTTGGGGTGCTCCAGGTCGCTGGCGAGGTCTTTGCTCGCATCGCCCTGGAACCATTTGAGATTCACGGGGTCCACGAACTTTGCACCAATGCCCGCCGCGCCCGCCTCCAGTGCTTGGCGGATGGACGCCAGGTAACCCTGGGCGTCGTCGGACTCCGACGTTGGCCCCACCACAATCACCGTTGCCTCCGGGGCCAGCACCGTGACCCTGTCCAGTGTTGCCTGGACAGCGTTCCGGACCCCTGCGCGGCCGGCGTCGTTGTCGGAGCCAAACAGGACCACCACTTGCGATTGGGAGTTCACGATCCGGTTGACCAGGTCCAGGAAAACGTCCCCGCCGCTCCCCGGCTGGACATAGCCGGCGCCATTTTCCGAAGCGTTGGTGATTTGTCCCTTCAATCCCAGCCCCGCAAACAATGCTTGTGCCTCACTGGGCCAGGTGTCGCCCGGGGTCTTGAACCCCGTGCTGAGAGAATCGCCGACGACGTCGACGTGAACGGCGGAGACGGGGTCCTTCGCAGGCGCCGAAGCGTACGCACTGGCGGCAAAAACCACCACCAGCAACACCACGACCACTGAAATGGCCACGGCAGCCCGCCCGTGCCACAAGGCAATACGGGGGGCCGCCGCGTTCACATCCGGGTGGTCCTTCATACCCCCAAGGATTCCGCTCCAACTTCCACCGCTCCCGGGCGCCCGCTGTGTGTTGGTTATGAGCCCGCTCGATGCAAGCTGGCGGGCTCGGATCTCGCGACGCCGGTGATCGAGCCCGTCGAGATTCGAGCCCGCCAGAAACCCCGGTGTTCGAGCCTAGATTCGGGTCAGCGTGCCACAACCGGAGACAGTGAACCCCTTCACGGACGAGGGGATGTCCACGATCGTCCATGCAGAACCGAAGTAGTTGTCTTCAATTTCATCGAAGCTTCCACCGAATCCGCTGGCTGTCTCCCAATAGCAGGTGCTGCCACTCCCCGAGGCGGAATAGGTGCCTGGCACAATGTCGACGCCAACCCGGTACGTGCCGTCGGCGGTGATCTTGGATGCCTTGGCTCCCGTGGGGGAAACCGTTGTCCAGCTGCCGCACCCCGAGGTGGAGAAGCCCACATCGTCCGCGAAAATCTGCACGTAGGTGCGGGCTGAACCAAAGTGGTTGGCCTTGATGTCGCCAAAGTTGCCCGACAATCCGCTCAACCGCTCCCAGTAGCAGACAGACCCGCTTCCGGTGGCCTTGTACAGCCCGGGCCTGAGTCCCGAACCAACACGGTAGGTGCCGTCGCGGCCAATGACGGTGACGGGCGGCATCGGAACGCCGACGGCGGCACTCGCCACGACCTTGGAATCATAGAACCGCTTGTAGATGCCCACCCGCACGGTGATCGACTTGCCATTGTCGGCGGCGACAAGCTTGTACACGCGGTTCCTGGCCCCGGAAATGGCTGCACCGTTGCGGTACCACTGGAAGCTGACCGACGTCGGCGCCGGCGAGTAGTTGCCGTTGCTGGCCGTCAGGGCCGAACCGGCTTTGAGCGTTCCGGTGATTCTTGGTGCCGACACCGTGGCCATGGTCGCGTTGCGCACAACGGTGGGCACGGTTGAGGTGGACCGGGGCGCGAAGCCGTCCTTGCGCACAGTGATCTTTACCGAAATCTTGGCGCCGATGTGGCCGGAGTTCAGGTACAGGTACGCATCCGTTCCGCCCTTGATGGCAACCCCGTTGCGATACCACTGATAGGCGTACGACGTCGGGGTCGGAGACCATGCCTGTGAAATCCGCAGGGTCTGGCCAAATTTGTAGGCCCCGGTGATGGTGACGGACTTGGTGGGCGTAATGATGCCGGCAGCAATCATCCGGGCGGCGGAGTACTTCTCCACCGTGGCAAAGCCGGCCTTGGTGGCCCGAACCTTGACCTTGAGGGCCTTGCCGTTGTCCGCCGCCGCTGCCGTGTATGTCCGTGCCGTGGCGCCCGAAATTGCGGCGGTTCCGCGGTACCACTGGTAGGAAAGCACCGCCCCGGTGGGTGCCCAGTTGCCCGCGTTGGCACTTTGAAGCTGGCCAACGCGTGCCGTTCCGGAAATGGCGGGAACGGGTGCCGCGGTGAAAGTCCCCGGGGCGACGCTGAGTTGTTTGGACGCCAGCACCAGCGGCGCGTAGCCGGAGAGTGAAAGCGTGGTTTTGACGGAAATCAGCTGGCCGGAGTCGGCAGATGTGGCGGTGTAGCCGGTGCCGGTTGCTCCGGCGATTGCCGCCGTGCCGCGGTACCACTGATAGCCGATGTTCGCGCGCATGCCGAACGGGCCATTCCAGACCGGTGCGGTCACGGACAGGGCCAGTCCAACCTTGGGCGTGCCGCTCACGGCACCGCTCCAGCTGACAATTCGGAAGGTGCCGGTGCCGACAGTGACGTCGTCGGCGCTGGCAACAATACCCGCGCCGTCCTCGTCAAGGGAGGCCACCACGGCGAGATGGATGGTTGCGCCTGCCAGGCCGTTCGTCAGTTGGAGGGCGGACTTCTCCCCGACGGGCAATGACTCCGTCAGGACGGTTTCGCCATTGGCGGTCCAGGTGAAGTGAAGCCAGGCGGCCCCGTCCCATTCGCCGCCCGTGGAAGTCAGCGTGCCACCCACCACGGGATCGCCCTCAATTACGGGTGTGGCGTTCCCGGTTACGACAGCGGTTGTGGCCGGAGTTGCGGGAGTATCCACAGCTGCGGACTCGGTGCCGGCCGGCACGGAGGCCGTGGGCTCCGGTGCGGGCTGCTTCGTCTGATCGACGGGAGCAGCCGGTTCAACGCTTGCCAACGCGGCGGCCGAAGTCTCCGGTTCAGGCTGGTCCGCGTAGGCGGCCGGACCGGCCAGCAAGCCGGCCAGCAGGACCGCGACGCCGGCGGCGGCTCCGGCCGCGGTCAAGTTAAGCCGCACGCTTCGCGCGCGGCCCTTTTCGGTCATCATGAAATTGTCCCCTATATCCCAAAATCGGCGAGTCCGATCGGATCAATACTAGGGGCGAGGTGACACTTCTTGAGGTCGGCACTCCGGGACGGGCCCACAGCCGTCCACCGGCCTGGTTTCGACAGGCTCAACCACCGGTGGCCGGCCACTCAAGGCCGTAGTCCCACGACTCCGAGGGCCCCGGAGCGAGCGCCGGGAGGAGTTGGGGACTTGCGAGCCGTGGGAGAGGCTGGGGATCAGTCGAGCAGGAGCGCCGGCTCCTCCATGATGGCCGCCACATCCGCCATAAACCGCGCGGACAGGTCGCCGTCCACCACGCGGTGGTCGAAAGAGCCGCCCAGGGTGGTGATCCAGCGCGGGATCACTTCGCCGTCGAGCACCCACGGCTTGAGCTTGATGGTGCCAAAGGCCACGATCGCCACCTCGCCCGGGTTGATGATGGGCGTGCCGGTGTCGATGCCCAAGGCGCCGATGTTGGTCACTGTCAGGGAGCCGCCCTGCATGTCGGCCGGCTGGGTCTTGCCCGCCCGCGCCGTGGTGGCCAGGCCGTTCAGCGCGATGGCCAGCTCCTTCAAGGACAGGTTCTGGGCGTCCTTGATGTTGGGGACCATGAGCCCGCGCGGGGTGGCGGCGGCGATGCCGAGGTTCATGAAGTGCTTGATGATGATCTCGTCCCCCGTCCACGTCGCATTGACGGACGGGTTGCGCGCGGCGGCCCAAATGACGGCCTTGGCCAGGATCAACAGGGGCGAAACCTTGATGCCCTCAAAGTCGCGTGAGACCTTCAGCCGCTTGACGAACTCCATGGTGCGGGAGGCATCGACGTCGACGAAGATGCTCACGTGGGGGGCGGAGAAGGCGCTTTCCACCATGGCCTTGGCGGTCGCCTTGCGCACGCCCTTAACCTTGATGCGCTCCACGCGCGGATCGTCCGCCAGCCCGGAGCCGGTGGCCGGAGCCCAGAAGGTGCCGGCACCGTCCTGTTCGGCGGTGCGCTGGTCCTGGTAGCTGAGCAGGTCCTTCTTGGTCACCTCACCGCGCAGGCCCGTGGGCGAGACGTCCGCCAAGTCGATGCCCAGATCCTTGGCCGCCTTCCGGACCGGGGGCTTGGCCAGGATGCGGTTGGCCTTGGCCGCGGCACTGCTTGCGGAGGCGCTGCTTGCGGACGACGCCGGAACTTGGGCGGGTGCCAGCGCCGCGGCGGGCGCGGGGCTGGCGACCGGGCTGGCCACTCCGGGGGCGACGGACTGTGCCACGG
>JBAUMA010000333.1:0-8234 GCA_049578485.1 Specibacter sp. | reverse complement strand
GCTGACGGGCTCGTCGTCGCCGCCGGCGCCGGCTGCGGAGGCGGGGCCGGCAGCGGCGGAGCGCTCCGCGTTCTTCCGGGCCATGGCGGCGTCCATCTTCGCTTCCTGGGCTTCCCAGTTGGGGTTGATCATGCCGCGGCCGTTGCGGGCGGTGATGTCAATGGTCTCCAGCGCCCGCGCCACCATGGCGTCGTCCTTGCCCAGGTATTCGTTGACCACGCCGATCTGGACGCTGATGATCTTGAAGGAATGGTCCAGCTTCAATTCCCGGGCCTTGGCGGCCGAGCGGGAGCCGTCATCGTCGGAGACCAGCGTGGTGCCGCCGTCGGCCGGGGCATGGGCGCTGTTGGCCTGGGCCATCTGGGCCTGGGCGAGGGCAACCTGGCGGGCGCCAAAAGCTGCGGCCTTGTGCACGCCGATGTAGACGGCCGTGGACAGGGCGAGCCAGCCAAACGCGATCGCGGCGATGACCCATCCCAGCACCGTGCTGTTGTTCGCCGCAAACACAATGGCCACCAGGAACACGATGGCCAGCACGATGGTGCCCAGGCCGGTGAATTTACTGGGTTTGGACATTTTGCCGGTTCCAAGAGAAGTCATGGATCCATTCTCTCAAATCGCGGCACCGCCGGGACCGCCTTCCACCAGCGGCGAACGGGGCAGCCCCGGCGGTCAACTAATTTTGCCCGGACCGCAACACCTCCAGGCGGGCCCGGTACTCGGTTTCGTCAATCTCGCCGCGGGCGTAGCGTTCGCGCAGCACCGATTCTGCGCCCTGGTTTTGGTGCCACTGGTGGTTGCGGCGCCACCGCCGCGGGCCCAGGAAGATGAACAGGCCGATCAGCACCAGCCAAAACAAGGGAGAGATCAGGAACCACGGCCCGCCCCAGCCCCCGCCATGCATCATGAGCGGGGCTGCGAGCGCGGCCTGGGAAGTAAGGGAGGTCAACATGGCAGTGCCTTTCGCGTTGATTGCAGCCGTCCTTCGACTGTCCTTCAACTCTCCCGCCCGGCCGGGTTTGCGGCGTCGGCCACAGGGAGGCTCTTTGGCCGGCCCCGGTACTCCCCGGGATGCCGGACGCCGTACCCCAGCCACCCGGTTCGCCCGGCGGATTGGAAAAAGACAAAATTCCTTCGACCACCCCCTTGCCCCGGATGGGACGGGAACCACATACTCAACGAAGCAAGTTCATTTGGTGGCACGGCCCCCGACAAGACACCGTGGCCCGATATGCCCCCTATCCGGTGCCGCCCCACGGCCGGCGCCCTTTGGAAGGAAGTGCAGTGTGGGGAACACCTCCAACTTTCACCCCCTTGACCCGCTGACCGCGGACGAGTTCCGCACCTCCGCGGCCCTGTTGGCACGGGACCATGGCGTCGCCGCCCCGGCGTGGCGCCTGGCGGCCGTCGAGCTGATCGAGCCCGCCAAGGAGGACATCCTGGCCTTTGAGCGCGGCGGAACCGTGCCCGAGCGGATCGTGGGGGTGAACTGCTTTGAACGGTCCTCCAACACCACGTACCAGGCGCGGCTCTCGCTGACCCGCGACGGCGTGGTCTCCTTCACCCATGTCCCGGGCGTGCAGCCGAACTTCACGGTGGATGAATGGGAGGAGGCCGACGCAGCCCTGCGGGCGCACCCGGATGTGGTCGCGGCGCTGGCCAAACGCGGCATCACCGATCTGTCCCTGGTCTTCATGGACACTTGGACCTACGGCGACGCCGTCATCCCGGACAAGTACCGGGACCGGCGCATCGGCTGGTCCGACACCTGGGTCCGGGCCAGCGCCGGCGCCAATCCCTATGCCGGTCCGGTCAACGGACTGCATTGCATCATCGATATCAACTCGATGGAGCTGCTGGAGATCGAGGATACATTCACGGTGGAGCGCCCGGAGATCATGGGCGAATACGTGCCACATTTGATCCCGGAGCGGCTGCGCAACTCCAGTACCCGGCCGCCGCTAAAACCCTTGGAGATCCACCAGCCGGACGGTCCCTCGTTCACGGTCGACGGCAACCTCATCCAGTGGCAAAACTGGTCCCTGCGGGTCGGCTTCAACTACCGCGAGGGCATGACCCTGCACCGGGTCAGCTACAACGACCATGGCCGCGAACGCTCGATCGCCCACCGCCTGTCCTTCGCCGAGATGGCCGTCCCCTACCGGGACCCCAGCGAGGACCACTACCGGCGCACCGCCTTCGACATCGGCGAGTGGGGCCTGGGCTTCATGACCACCTCGCTGGAACTGGGCTGCGACTGCCTGGGCGAGATCCGCTACCTGGACGCCGTCATGCACAACTCCGCCGGCGAGCCGTACACCATCACCAACGCGATCTGCATCCACGAGGAGGACGCGGCGGTGCTGTGGAAGCATGTGGACCACGACGCCGGCACCGAGACCCGCCGCATGCGCCGGCTGGTGGTGTCCTTCCACGTGACGGTGGCCAACTACGAATACCTGGTCTACTGGCGCTTCTACCAGGACGGCAACATCGAGTGCGAGGTGCGGGCCACCGGCATCATGGTGGCCACCCACATCAACGAGGGGCAGGAGCATCCCAACGGCTCCCTGGTGGACCAGCGCACCTATGCCCCCTTCCACCAGCATTTCCTGGTGGCGCGCATGGACCTGGACATCGACGGCACCACGAACACCGTGTACAGGACCGAAACGGAACAGGTCCCCATGGGGCCGGAGAACCCGTACGGTCTGGCCCTGCGGCAAAAGAACACGGCCATCACCACTGAGGGCTTTGACGACTACAGCTGGGACACGCAAAGGGCCTGGAAGGTCAGCAATGACAACGCGATGAACGGACTGGGGCTGACGCCGTCGTACAAGCTGGTTCCCACCGGGGCATTCCCGCCGTTCTTTGACCCGGCATCGCCAATCTTCCAGCGTGCGGCCGTGGTGGGCCATACGGTGTGGGTTACCCCGAACGACCCCGAGCAACGCTGGCCGGCGGGCGAGTTCGTCAACCAGGGCAAGGGCGGCCTCGGCATGCCGGAGTGGGTGCAGGAGCAGCGCCCGGTTGAGAACACCGATGTGGTTCTTTGGTACACGTTCGGCATCCACCACATCACCCGGCCGGAAGACTGGCCGGTCATGCCGTCGGACACCGTGTCCTTCTGGCTCAAACCCGTGGGCTTCTTCGACCGGAACCCCGCCTTGGACGTTGCGCCATCACCGTCCGGGCACGCACAGTCGGGCGAATCCTGCCACTAAGGGGAGGGAAGGACTGGGCCCGATCCCGGGCGGACCAGGCCGGATTCGTAGGCCATGACCACCAGCTGGGCCCTGTCCCGGGCCGCCAGCTTGATCATGATGCGGGAGACATGCGTCTTGGACGTCAGCGGCGTGATGAACAGCCGCGCGGCAATCTCGGCATTGTTCAGGCCCTCCCCCACCAGCGTGAGGACCTCCCGTTCGCGTGCGGTGATGGCATCCAGCCGGGCCGGTTGCGTCGTCCTGGGCGCAATGGCCGCCATGGCTGCCATGAGCCGCCGGGTCACGGACGGCGAGAGCAGCGCGTCGCCGTCGTTGACCACGCGCACGGCCCGCAGCAGCTCCTCCGGTTCGGTGTCCTTGACCAGGAACCCGGCGGCACCGACCCGAACGGCGGCCACAATGTATTCGTCCAGTTCAAAGGTGGTCAGGATGATGATGTGGGTGCCGGCGAGCGCGGGATCGGACAGGATGGCGCGGGCTGCATCGAGCCCGTCCCCGTCGGGCATGCGAATGTCCATGAGGATGACGTCGGGACTCAGCGCGCGGGCCTGCCCGACGGTTTCGCGGCCGGTGCCGGATTCCCCCACCACCTCCATGTCCGGCTCGGCCGCCAGCAACGCCCGGAACCCGGCCCGGATCAAGGTTTGGTCATCCGCGATCAGGACCCGGATCATGCCCGCTCCCCCGGTTCAAGGCCCGCATTCGGCGCCGGCAATTCAGGCAGGGGAATTGCCACCTCAACGCGCACCCCGGGATGAGTGTCCGCAACGGTGAGCGTTCCGCCCAGGGCGGCCACCCGTTCGTGCATGCCGCGCAGCCCGTTGCCGGCCGGGGCTCCGCGCAGCCCGGCACCGTCGTCGCTCACCGTGACCCGCAGCGTGCCGGCTGCACCGGGGCCCGGCTCCAAGGCCATCCGCACATGGAGGGTTGTTGCACCGGCATGCCGGACGGCGTTCGTCACCCCCTCCTGCACCACCCGGTACACGGCAGCCTCCCCCACGGAACCGAGGCGTTCGCTCATGAGCCGGCGCTCGCCGTCGTACACCAAAGTTGCGGCGAGGCCGCCCTGGCGCGCTCCCTCCACCAGCGCGTCCCCAGCGGCAAGCGTGGGGCCCGGCTGCAGAGGGGCGTCGCGGCGGAGCACGCCCAGCAGCTCGCGGACCTGGTCCAGGGAATCCTTGCTGGCGCCCTTGATCGCTTCCAGGGCGGGTTTGAGCTGGCTGGGGTCGCGATCGGCCAGGTGCAGGGCCACGGAGGCGCGGACGTTGATCATGGAGAGGGAATGGGCCACCACGTCATGGATATCCCGCGCCAGGGCCAGCCGGTATTCGTCCTCGGCCCGGGCCTTGGCCTCCCTGGCCCTTGCGCGGCGCTGCTGTTGTTTCTCCAGCCTGGCCCGAAAACCCTCCCCGAGCAGAACGAGGATCACCAGCCATGCCGAAACCGCCACGGCCCGAAGCAATGCGAGATCTCCCCCGCGCAACAGCGCCCAGGCCAGCACCGCCACCACGACGCCGGCCGTCACCGACCAGCTGAAGACCCGCCTGCCCGCGGCAGTGGCCAGGATGATGGCCAAGGCCAGGGACAGGGGTGCGGGCCCCCACGGGTAGCGGAGCAGGAAATAGGCATCCGTCACGGCCAGGACGGCGGCCAGCATGAGTTCCGGGGCGCGGCGCCGGAGCAGCAACAGTGCCGGTCCGGCCAGCAACAGCAGGTACGCCGCCACGTCCAGGCGGTGGGTGAAGGGCTGGCGGGTGGCGGCAACATGGGTGCCCACGAGCTGGATGAAGGCAACGGCCACCACGAGGACACCGATGGGCGGGCCCCTGCGTGCGCCCCTCATCGGGCAGGCCCCGTCCCGGGTTGTTCCCTCGCCGCACGTATCAGCCCTGTCATGGCAAGCCCCGTCATGGCATGTGCCTAGCGTCGCGGGCCACCGCGCACATCACCCCTGGCGCGCAGGTCGAAGTACTGCTCCAGGAGTACGCCGGGCCTTTCGTGCGGGCCGCGCCTCAGGCGGGCAGGGTGCGTCCCATGAGGCCCTGCAGCGTGGCCGAGGGCTGCACCCCCAATTCCTCGGCGAGCAGCGCGGTGAATCCGCTCAGCTCGCGCATCGCCACCACCTGGTTCCCGGCCGCCAGGTGCGTGCGCACCAACAAGTCCACGGCACTTTCCAGGTACGGTTCCAGTTCCAGGACGGCCGAGAAGGCGCGGACCGCTTGGCCGTAGTCCTCGCGACGCAGGAACTCGGCCCCCAGCAACTCCAGGGCGGCAATCCGCCGGGGCCGCAAATAGGACTTCTCAGCCTCAACCCAGTCCTCGTCCCAGCCCGGCAGCAATTCCCCGCAGTCCAGCCGGAGCAGGGTCGCCACCCGGTAGGGCCCCGGTGCCCCGGTGTGAACGCCGGCCACGGCGGCACGAACGTTGTGCAGGTCCACGTCCACGCCGTCGCCCAAGGAAAGCGCAGTCCGCCCAACCGCCACCAGCAGCGGGCACTGGTGCGCAATGTGATGCAGGCTCACCCGCAGGCTCTCCGCGGCACGGGCCTGCGGGCATTGCGGCCACAGGACCGCCGCCAGATGCCGCCGCTGGGCGGGCCCCAGAACTGCCAGGGCGGCCAGCACACGCTGTTCGCGCAACCTTACGGAAAGCGGCTCCCCGTTTTTGCGCAGTTCCCAAAACTTAAAAAGTTGCAGGCAAAAAATCGCCTCGTCCGTCATGACGACCCCCCTAGGCCCCTGGTGCGGGGTGTTCGCCCGGCCCCTTCCCAGCCGCGCCACACCTTGTTTCAACGGTGAGCCAACTAAGCCGCCGGGTCAAGGGGCTGTGCACAATTCATGCCCCGGCTTATGACCCGGCCAAGACGGCATTGCGCCGGTAGACGTTGACGGGGGACATCCTGTTCACATCCAGGACGCGCAGCATGATCGAGGTCATGCTGGCCGCGTCGTCGTTGAAGCCGCCGTGCGAGGTCGCGGAGGTGCGGCTGGTGACGGGCGCGGCACTGGGCGCCCACACAAACTCGGCCCGGAGGCCGGAAAGCATGGCCGCAAGGCTTTGCGCCCCCATGGGGGTCGACGCGTAGCGCTGCATGCCCACCAGCGGCACGTCCGCTTCCCCTCCGGGCTTGACGGTTTCCAGGCCCCGGGACACCAGGTAGAGCAGCGATTTGTGGTAAATGGTCAGCGGCCCCGTACCCACCACGTCGTCGAGTTCGCCCTTGTCCTCGAGTCCGAAGGAAGCAAACCGGGCAAGCCGTCCGCCCCTCAGCGGCGGCAACACCAGCTGTGCAAAGTCGTCCACCCGGATGGCGGGGGCCAGCCACGTCATGGAGGTCACCGGCACGCCTGCTGCGGCGAGGCGAACAAGGAGGTTCGCCGTGAAGATGGATCCGGCGCTGTGGCCCGCCAAATGGATTTCCAGCCCGCCCTCGCCAAGTTCCGCGGCGTATTGCCGCAACCGGTCCACCAGGAGGGAAGCCGCAGGCATGGCCGCCATTGACGCGACGGAATCGGCATCGGGTGGCCAGGTGGTCTTACCGGGGAGCGGATCCGAGGCAGCGGCGGCGTTTTGCTTCATTTGCGACCACATCCACTGCATGCGGGAGCGGGCAAAGCGTTCCACAAACCTGTCGGCCTGTTCCCGCAGGTCAAGGCCCAACAGGCCAAACGGCAGCTTGCCGCGGACCATGTCCACCAGCTCGTCGGCAAGCGTTCCACCGGGCCGCTCTGCCAGGCAAAAAAGATCGGGTACACCTTGTTGTTCAGCCACCAGTTCAAATGCGCCTGTGCCCCGGCCAAGCCCGAATCCTCCGTGACCACACCGCCGTGGGCGTAGAGCACCACGCGGCGTACGGCGGAGGCACCGCCTTCGGACGCCCACCCGTCGTGGGTGTCCTTCATCTGGGCGACCATCATCTCAAGCTGGGCCGGTGAGCTGGTAAACCTCCCGGTCGTGGACAAAAGGCCGTTGTTGCCCACATTGACCACATAGCCGCGGAGCCGGGCCAGATCCGGGCCCGGCCCCTGGGAAACCGTCCCCGAGGTTGCCGTGGCCACCTGGGTCGCATTGCGCTGGTCCACCAGCGACGGCACCCCCGGCCGGGCCACCCAGGCGTCAAACGCCGACTGCAGCCAGTCCCCGTACGGCAGGGTGGCAAAGCCCTTGCCGCCCCATTCGGAACCCCAACTGTTCTGCACCAGAAAGCCCACGTCGTTGTACCCGGCGATGACAAAGGCATGCCCACCGAGGCCGGCGGCCCCGGCCGGCTTGTCGATCAGGTACCAATGCGTCCCATCGGCCTTGGTCATCCTGCGGGGCTTGAGCCAGCCGCTGTGCACCTGGGCCGAGACGGCAATGGCCCGCAATTCGTTGATGGCCGATTGCATGTCATCGATCCGAAACGCGTTGATCCGGTAGAAGGCGCCCAAGGGGTGCCGCAACGCCTTGGCCCGCAGCACGGGATCCAAATCCACGTCGATGTCCTGCGCCAGGGTGGACCAGTCCGTCTCCGGCAGCACGCCCTGGTAAAACCAGCCCTTCAACGCCCCCCGCAGGGACGAGCCCACATCATCCCCGCCCTCAAATTCGTCGTAGCGGCGCGCCATCGCGTACAGCATGTACGGGCTGACCCTGATGGGCGCCGCATCGGAGGCCAGGACCGTGTTGATCTTGGCGGCGAGGGCGTGCCCGGTGCACGAATTTCCTTCCTGGGTGAGCACAAAATGCTCCTCGGGCCGGGCATCCATGACGGCTGGCAGGGCCCGCAGCTGCGGGCGGTATTCCAGGTCCCGGCCATCAAATACGTCAGGCTTGACGGCCAACACAAACTTCCCACCGGCGACCTCGGCAACGCCCGGAAGCAGGGTCTTGGGCATGGCATGGTCTCCCTTGCGCTCGCGGCCGCAAGGAGCTCGCAGCCCGTGGGCGCAGTCTCGCGCAGCCGCGTTACCCGCCCGTTACGGGCCCCGGCCCCATCAAAAAGGGAGTGCGACGCCGGAACCC
>JBAUMA010000332.1:0-9083 GCA_049578485.1 Specibacter sp. | reverse complement strand
CCCTTGGCGTGCATGCGGCGCTCGGGGATGACCTCGCGGCTAAAGTGGGCAAGCTTTTCCAGGAACCAGACGTCCTGCAGCAGCATGGGGCCGCGCGGGCCGGCCGTGAGGCTGTCCTGGTTGTTGGCAACAGGGGCGCCTGCAGCCGTGGTCAGAGGGGAGGTGTTTTCGACAGTCATCTTTACTTATCGCTCCTAGTGGATTGTGTTTCTAAAGTCTTCTTGGCGGTGCAGTCCGGGCAGGTGCCCCAGTAAATGACCTCGGCCTCATCGATGATGAATCCGTGGTCGTTGGAGGCGTGCAGGCAGGGCGCTCCGCCAACGGCGCAGTCGACGTCGGCGATGTCGCCGCAGCTGCGGCAGATCACGTGGTGGTGGTTGTCCCCCACCCGCGTCTCGAAGCGTGCCGGCGAGCCTGACGGCTCGATCCGGCGCACCAAATCGGCCTCAACCAGTGCCGCCAGGACGTCGTAGACGGCTTGCTTGGAGACCCCGCCCAGTTGATTCCTGACCGCCCCGATAAGGGTGTCGGCGTCAGCATGCGGGTAGGTGCGGACTGCTTGAAGAACGGCCAGCCGTGGACGTGTCACGCGCAGCGCAGCTGCCCGCAACATCTCCTCGGGTTTCCGTTCCTCGACCATGCCTCCAGCATTTCACGTTTTCTGGACTGAGTCCAGTATTGTTCGATTCTTTCGGCAAGTCTCCTCCACAGGCGGATGCGGACCGGGCATTGTCCACACACTAACTCCCGCGTCTAGTCTTGCCCCGGGCGCTTCCGTAGTATCCAAGGCATGAGCACATTTACCGGCATCCCAACAACAGCTCTCGAGTTCTATGCCGAGCTTGAGGACAACAACAACCGCGAGTGGTGGCTCGCCCACAAGGACAGGTACGACGCCGAAATTAAGGTGCCGCTGGAAGGCCTCCTTGGCGATCTGGCCCCGGTTTTTGGAACGGCCAAGATGTTCAGGCCGAACCGGGACGTGAGGTTTTCCCCCGACAAGTCCCCTTACAAGACGGCCCAGGGCGCGTTTGCTTCCAACTACGAGGGTGTCGGTTTCTACCTGCAGATCAGCGCCGACGGCCTGCTGGTGGGCGGGGGCTACCACTCCCACTCCCCTGCCCAATTGGCCCGATACCGCACCGCGGTGGATGCGCCCGTCAGTGGTGAAGCGCTGGCAAGGATTGTGGACGCCGTGGCGGCGTCGGGGTTCTCGGTGGACGGGGAGAAGCTCAAGACGGTGCCGCGGGGATTCCCCAAGGACCATCCGCGGGCTGAACTCCTCAAACACAAAACCCTGAGCGCCTCGGCGATGCTGGGGTCCCCGGACTGGCTGGACACGCCCGGGGCCCAACAAGAAGTCTCAGCGCGCTGGGAACAGCTACGCCCGCTCGTGGACTGGGTGATCCGGTACGCGGCACCGTGAGCTGCCGGTCAGCGCAGCACAATGACCGGCAGCCCAATCGTCTGGGATGGTTCAGCCCAGCCGCTTGAGATAAAAGTGCATCGGCGCATGGCGTACGCGTCGGGGCGTCACCCGCACCAGGACGGAGGCAATCGCGAACAGGAGGTCAAGCACCTTGTCATTTCGAGCTGACCAGTTAAAGCCAAACATGTCCCGCACCGAGGGCGGAAGGAGTCCCACCGTCAGAAACCGCGCCAGCGGCATCATGGCCCTCACCCACAGGGGTGCGTGCCTGGCCGACAGCAACTCCGAAGCCACTGCCCTGATGGTGCCATCCACTTCGAGCAGGGCGAGCTGTCCGTCCCAATAGGCGGCAAAGTCGACGCGGGTGACCGGCCAAAGTTCCGTCGGCATGCCCAGCGCCGTGCCGAGCACTCCGTACTGGCGGTACACGGTGTCGGCGACATCCGGGGCCAGCGTGGGGAACACGGCGTCGTAGGCCTGCGTGCCCGAACTGTAAAGCGTGGCGGCAACCCACAGCTGCAGTGCCGGGTCGGCGGCGTCGTAAGCGGGATGATCTGGGGTTTCCACGCCCCGGACGGGCCCGTGGGCGCGTCGAACCCGGGCCTTCACGAGTTCCTGCTGGGCCGGGGTGCCGTTGGTGAGCGCGTATATGTAGCTCAACGTTCCATGCAGGCGCTTGAGCGGGTCCGTGGCAAAGGCGGAGTGCCTGGCCACCCCGTACCCCACCCCGGGATTGGCCAGCTGCAGCAGAATGGCCCGGCCCGCACCTGCGAGCATGACGGCTTCGGGTGCGATGTCGCCGATTCCGGTGATCTGCACTCTCTTACGCCTGCTCATGATGTCTGCGATCGCCACTTTCGGGGCTGCCGACGCCGTGTCTAGCCTCAGGCCAGCTTGGCCGGGGTGGTGGCTGCGAGGCCTTCGGCCTCTTCCCGGCGCAACTGCGAATTCCAGTGTCCGTAGGAGAAGTAAAAGATCAGTCCGAGGACAACCCATACGGCAAAGAAGACCCAGGTTACGGTCGCCAGGTTCAGCATCAGGTAAATGCACAGGACCGCGGACAGCACCGGCAATACCGGGCCGAGCGGAACACGGAAGGACGGCTTGAGGTCTGGCCGTTTGCGGCGCAGCACCAGGATGCCCAGGCTGACCATGATGAAGGCGCTCAACGTGCCAATGTTGATCATTTCACCGAGCAGTTCCACGGGAGTGAACCCGGCCAGCACGGCTACCAGTCCACCGCACAGGATTTGCGTGCGGGCGGGCGTGGAGTGCTTGTCCGAGGTCCGGCTGAGGGCGCGGGGCAGCATGCCGTCGCGGCTCATGGCCATGCCGACGCGGGCCAGACCCATGAGCAGCACCATGATGACGGTGGTCAGCCCTATCAAGGACCCGAGGGAGATGACCACCACAGCCCAATCGGCGCCAACCAGGTGGAACGCTGTGGCCAGGGAGGGATCCGGTTCCGCGGCAAGATCCTTGTAGGACACCATCCCGGTAACAACCAGGGTCACCAGGATGTAGAGCACCGTCACGACCGCCAATCCGGCAAAGATTCCGCGTGGCAGGGTCTTGGCCGGGTCCTTGACTTCCTCGGCACTGGTGGCCACCACGTCGAAACCAATGAAGGCAAAGAACACTAGGGCGGCACCGGAAATGATGCCGGTAAATCCGTACATCGCCGGAGTGGCACCGGTGAGGAATGACAGGAACGGCTGCGTGGCCCAGGACGTGTCGGTGTTGGCGGCCGGCTGCGAGGTGGGAATGAACGGCGTGAAGTTTTCGGCCTTGACGTAGAAGAAGCCCACCACGATCACGAACAGCACAATGCCGATCTTGATCATCGTGAACACATTGTTGATCCGGGCCGAGAGCTTGGTGCCCAGGACCAGGACCACGGTGAACACAGATACGACCACCAGCGGGCCCCAGTAAACGGTAACCCCGAGTGCGGAGAAGCTTGCCGGCACGTCGATGTGCACGGCGTCCAGGAAGTTGCTCAGGTACACGCCCCAGTACTTTGCAATCACGGAGGCCGCCATGAGCAGTTCCAGGATCAGGTTCCAGCCGATGATCCAGGCCAGCAGCTCGCCCATCGTGGCATACGTGAACACGTAGGCGCTGCCGGTCACGGGGAGTGCGGTGGCGAATTCGGCGTAACACATGACCGCCAGGGCACAGGTGATGGCCGCGAGCACGAATGAGACCGTGACGGCGGGACCTGCATAGTTCGCGGCCGCCTTCGCGCCGACGGAAAAGATTCCGGCGCCAACGGCCACGGCGATGCCCATGATCATCAGATCCAAGGTGCTCAAGGACCGCTTGAGGGTGCGTCCGGGCTCGTCGGCGTCGGCAAGGGAACGTTCAATGGATTTGGTGCGGAACAAGTTCATGGGGATCGCTTAATCTTCAGGTATTTACAACTCGTCAACAGTAGCGAAGCCCTATCAGAATATCTGCATTGCAACGATTCCGTCTCACCATTTGGAATGGCACCGGTGCCACCAAGCGTCTTGCCGGCATCCCTTAAGCGTTGGAGATGCCGACCATCTCCTGGCGGTCCACCACTTTCACGCGCTCACGGACCACCTCGACTCCGGCGTCGGCCACATAGCCCTCGCCCAGGCTCTTCTCATGGGCGTCCAGCTTGTTCCAGCCTTCCCAGGTGGTGAATTCCACGCCGCGGGCGGTCAACAGCTCCACAATGTCCGAGTCCGCGGCATGGTCGTCGGCCAGCAGGCCGGGCCGGTCCTCCAAAACGCAGCCGATGGTTTCCAGGGCGTCTCCCTTGGTGTGCCCGATCAACCCCACCGGACCACGCTTGATCCAGCCCGTGGCGTACAGGCCGGGAACTGAGTTTCCGTCGGCATCCAGGACGCGCCCGGCGTCGTTCGGGATGACGCCCCGTTTGGCATCAAAATCAACCTCGGGCAGCTCGGAGCCAAAGTAGCCCACTGCCCGGTAGACGGCCTGGACGGGGTACTCGATGAACTCGCCGGTGCCCCGGACATTGCCGGTACCGTCGAGTTCGTTGCGCTCAAACTTGATGCCGGCAACCTTGCCGTTGTCACCGATGATTTCCACGGGCGTGTGCAGGAAATGCAGGTGCAAGCGGTGCGACGCCGGCGGCCGGGTTTCGTCGTGCTCCTCGGCCAGCCAGTTGGTCAGCGTATTGACCATGGTCTTGATCTGGTTGTTGGACTTGATGGCGGCGTCCGAGGCCTCGTCAAAGTCGAAGTCCTCGTCGTAGAGGACGATGTCCACGTCGCGGGAGTGGCTGAGCTCGCGAAGTTCCAGGGGCGTGAATTTCACCTGGGCGGGTCCGCGGCGGCCAAAGATGTGCACGTCGGTGGCCGGTGATGCCTTCAATCCGGCGTAGACGTTGTCCGGGATCTCGGTGACGAGCAGGTCTTCGGCGTGCTTGGAGAGCACCCGGGCGATGTCCAGTGCCACGTTGCCGTTGCCGATCACGGCGATTTCCTTGGCGTTCAGCGGCCATTCGCGGGAAACATCGGGGTGGCCGTCGTACCAGGACACAAAGTCCGCCCCGCCGTAGGAGCCGTCGAGCTCGATGCCGGGGATATTGAGTGCCGCGTCCTTGACGGCACCGGTGGCGAAGATAACGGCGTCGTAGTGGCTTTGCAGCTCGGCCAGGGACACGTCGCGGCCATAGGTGACGTTGCCGAAGAATCGGATGTCGCCGCGGTCCAGCACCTTGTGAAGGGCGTTCATGATGCCCTTGATACGGGGGTGGTCCGGGGCAACGCCGTAGCGGATCAGCCCGTAGGGTGCCGGATAGGCCTCAAAAATGTCGATGCTGACCGTGACGTCGCCGCCGGCAACTTCTTGTGACTTCGTCAAGATGTCTGCGGCATAGACACCGGCCGGTCCGGAACCGATGATGGCAACGCGGAAAGGGCGGGGGGTGCTCGAGTGAGACAAGAAGAAGTCCTTCCGAACTGAGGATCGTGACACCCAGGAAGTCTGCGGCACGGCGGAAGCGCCGGGAGGGCGCTACTTTCCCAGTCTAATTGCCCCGGCCCGGCACCGGTAAGGGCCGTCCACGGAAAGTGACCAAGCACTCAGCCGCTTTGGCAAAGACGTCCAGTCTTTGCCAAGTGGACATGGAATTTTGCCCGGTTCGGTGCTGTTATGGGTTGTGTGCCACTTAGCGAAACTTCAGTAGACAAAATTCCCAAAACTTCCCGGACGGGCGGCAAACCCGCCCGGTCCGAAGGTGCCACCGGCATGCTGTTCGGAATCAGCGCGTACTTCCTATGGGGGCTGTTGCCCCTGTACTTTATTTGGCTCATGCCCGCCAACAGCATTGACATCGTGGCCAACAGGATTGTTTGGTCGCTGGTCTTTTGCGCCCTCGTCATCACGCTGACCCGCGGCTGGAAGAAGATTCGTGCGGCCGTGGGGAACCCGCGCATCCTGGGCACCCTGACCGTGGCCGGGTTCCTGATCGTCATCAACTGGCTGACCTACGTTTATGCGGTGACCTCCGGCAGCGCCATTGAGGCGTCGCTGGGCTACTTCATCAACCCGCTGGTTTCAGTCCTCCTCGGCGTGATCGTGTTGAAGGAAAAACTGCGCCCCCTGCAGTGGCTGGCCGTCGGCGTGGGGTTCGTCGCCGTCGTCGTGCTGACCGTCAGTTATGGCAAGCTGCCGTGGATTGCGCTGGTGCTGGCGTTCAGCTTCGGCATTTACGGGTTCGTCAAGAACCGGGTGGGCAGCAAGGTGGATGCCCTCACGAGCCTGAGCGTGGAAACGGCGGTTCTCACGCCGTTCGCCGTCGCGGCCATGGTGGTGCTGGCCGTCACGGGCAACGCCACCCTGCTGAGCCTGGGCGCCGGACACTTCTGGCTGCTGGTGGCCGCCGGCGTCATCACGGCCGTGCCGCTGCTGCTTTTTGGAGCCTCCGCCCGCCGCCTTCCCATGACGACCATTGGGCTCCTGCAATACGTGGCGCCCCTGATGCAGTTCATCGTGGCCACCACCTTGCTGGGCGAGCATATGGGCCTCGACCGTTGGATTGGTTTTGGCATAGTGTGGCTGGCGTTGGTGATCCTGACGGCGGACACGCTGCGGGCCTACCGGCACACGTCGCGGCTGCGGAAGGCCGCAACCGCCTAGCGGCACCCCCATCGGCGAAAGGCACGTGCATGGACATCGAGGAATTTGACCTTTTGGTGGTGGGCGGAGGGAAAGCGGGCAAGTCCCTCGCCATGGACCTGGCCGCGGCCGGGCAGCGCGTGGCCATGGTGGAACGCGGCATGATCGGCGGCACGTGCATCAACGTCGCCTGCATCCCCACCAAGACGCTGGTCAACAGCGCCCGGCTCCTTGCCCTCACACGCCGCGCCGCCGAGTTCGGCATTGACGGCGCCCAGTCCCCCTCCATCGACATCAACCTGCTGCGGTCCCGTAAAGAAGACGTGGTGGGCACAATGGTCGCCGGGCAGCGCAAGTCCTTCCTGGGCTCCGGCATGGACCTGGTGATCGGCGAGGCCCGGTTCACCGGACCGCGGACGGTTGAAGTTAACGACGACGACGGCACCCGCCGCACGCTGCGCGGCACCAACGTGGTGGTCAACACCGGCATGGTGCCGACCGTGCCGGATCTGCCGGGGATGCGCGCGGCCGAGCCCCTGACGAGCACCACCATCCTGGCGCTGGAAACGCTGCCGGAGAGCATTCTCATTTTGGGCGGCGGCTACATTGGCTGCGAATTCGCCTCCATGCTCTCCATCATGGGCGTGCACGTGACAATCATCCAGCGTGGGGCATCCCTGTTGCCCCGCGAGGATGCCGATGTGTCCGCCGCCGTGGCGGCGTCGCTTACGGCCGACGGCGTTGATATCCGCACGGGTGTTTCAGCGGATTCCGTGTCCCGCTCCGCAGGGGTGGTCACCATGGCGCTTTCCGACGGCTCATCGGTCTATGCTCAGGACCTCCTGGTGGCCGTTGGCCGCACCCCCGTGACGGCCGCGCTGGGATTGGAGACGGCCGGCGTCGAACTGACCGAGCGCGGCCTGGTGAAGGTGGACGAGTTCCTGCGCACCACGGCAGAGAACGTGTGGGCCGCCGGCGACGTTGCCGGGACACCGCAGTTCACCCACGCCTCGTGGAACGACTACCGGGTCCTGAAGTCCAATCTGGCCGGCGGCTCCTGGAGCACCAAGGACCGGCTCATCCCCTACTGCGTGTTCACGACGCCGGAGCTGGGGCGAGTGGGATTGTCCGAATCCGAAGCCCGCGCGGCCGGGCTGGACGTCCGCATCGCCAAAATGCCTGTCTCGGCCATCCCCCGGGCCCGCACGGTGGGCCAGCTGGAGGGCATATGGAAAGCCGTCGTGGAGCGCGGCACCGACAAGATCCTCGGCGCAGCCCTGCTGGGCCACGAATCCAGCGAGGTCACGGCCGTGGTCCAGATGGCCATGCTGGGCGGATTGCCCTACCAACAGCTCCGCGACGCCGTCATTGCGCACCCCACCATGGCGGAAGGGCTGCAACTGCTCTTCAGCGACGCGTTCCTGGAGGTGTAGAAGCAGGCCGCCGGCGCCCCTAAATCCCCTGCTCCTGGAAGTCGCGCGGAACCACCACCATGGGCACCGGCAGGGCCCGCAGGATCTTGTTGGCCGTGGAGCCAAGGAAGATCTTGTGGTTTTCGGCCAGCCGGCTGGAGCCGACGATCACCACTTCCCCCGACTTCCAGCCGATCCCGTCCACGGCTTCCTCGATGTTGCGCCCGTGGGCAAGGGTCACTGTCACTTTGTCGTTGGGTAGTTTCGCGGCAGCCTCGGCAAGCACAGTGTTGACGTGCTGGCGGGCGGGGCTGAGCGCGTTGTCAAGATCGAAGTCCTTCTGTTCCAGCTGGTCGATTTCCACGACCGAAACCAGCCGCAGCGGCACGTTCCGCCGCCCTGCCGCCGTGGTGCCGACGTCGAGCACGGCCTGCCAGCCTTCACGGACGCCGGTCATCACGGTCAGCCGGGTGAGCGGATCCCTGCGGTTGTAGCCGCGCGGGGCCAGGGCCACTGGGACGGGCGAGGCGTGCAGGAGTCCATTGGCCACCGAACCCACCGTGAAGCGCTTGAACAGGCCGTTGCTGGCGGCGCCCACCACGATGAGGGCGGCGTCGTCCTCCTTGGCCGCCTCTATCAGGCCGTGCACAAAGGATTCGGCCGCGCGGGTGGAGTACGTCGCAGCCACCCCCGACGGGACCAGGGCCAGTGCCGCCCGCTCAATGTCGGGATCGGCGGCCTTGCTGCCGTGGACCACGTTGACCAGGTGGAGCTCGGCACCCTGTGTTTTTGCGATGACCCCGGCCAGGGCAACGGCATCGGCGCCGCGCTCGTCCGGACGGTATCCAACGACATATTTCATGCAATCTACCCTTCGATGGGCCCGGCGAGCGCGAATGGTTCCGGCGCGCGCCGTGGCGTTCGTAGCACTGACTGTACAGCCGGCGGGCCGCGCCGAACAGAGTGGTTGGCGGCCTGGTGTGTACCGCTACTGTTCGACGGCGTCCGGGCCCGGTTCCGGCGCCGGCGCCGTGACGGCGAAGCGGACAGCGGCCCAGGCGAGTGCCAGGACGCCCGTCAACATCAGCGGCGGCGTCAGGATCGCCATTTGGTCCGTCCAGGAC
>JBAUMA010000331.1:0-10078 GCA_049578485.1 Specibacter sp. | reverse complement strand
GCCGAGCACGTCATTGTCCACACCGGACAGCACTACGACGAGCTCATGTCAGATGTCTTCTTCACTGACCTTGGCATCCCGACGCCGGACTACAACCTGGGCGTGGGCTCCGGAAAACACGGCGAACAAACCGGCGCCATGCTGGCCGGGCTGGAGAAGGTCTTTGAGGATGCCAAGCCCGATGTGGTCCTTGTCTACGGTGACACGAACTCCACCCTTGCGGCAGCGCTGGCAGCAGTAAAAATCCACATTCCAGTGGCTCACCTCGAAGCCGGGCTGCGCTCCTTCAACCGCCGCATGCCCGAGGAGCACAACAGGGTGCTGACCGATCATGCCTCCGACCTGCTCCTCTCCCCCACCGAGGTGGGCATGAAGCACCTCGCCCATGAGGGTCTCGCGGAGAAGTCGGTCATGGTGGGCGACGTCATGACCGATGTGCTGTACTCGGTCCGCGAACAGCTGCGCCAGCAGGATCAACCCCTTCCGGCCGGCCTGGTGGCGGGCAACTACTACGTGTGCACCATCCACCGCCCGGACAACACCGACTCCCCCGAACGCCTGCGTGCCATTGTCGACTCGCTGGCGGCACTGAGCAAGCCGGTGTTGTTGCTGGCCCACCCCCGCCTGAAGGCGCTGGCCCAAACCCACGGCATCGATTTGGCGGCCGGCTCCATCGTGCCCAATGAGCCGCTGGCGTACCCTCAGCTGGTCAACGCGGTGGCGAACAGCGCCGGCGTCGTCACCGACTCGGGTGGACTGCAAAAGGAAGCGTTCCTGCTCCGGGTGCCGTGCACCACCATCCGCCCGGAAACCGAATGGGTGGAAACCGTGGACTTGGGCTGGAACGTGCTGGTCAACGACAACCTGGCCGAGCTTGCGCCTGCCGTGGAACGGCCCACACCGACGGCCACCGATGCCACGCCGTATGGGGATGGCCATGCCGCCCAGCGCACGGTTGACGCGCTGCTGGCGGCATTCGGCAAGTAACCTCCCGCTTCGTGGGGCCCGGGCACACCAGCCCGGGCCCTTCACTTTGTCCGGGGCGGCGGCCTAGAATCGCTTCATCGAGGGGCGTTTTGTCGCATCCGCGATACCACCACTCACCGATCGGCCTTGAGGCAGTCAGCTGGGGAACCATGAGAACACAAATATTCGCCACCGCCTCGAGGGCCCGCCGCTGGTCACTCGCCGCGGCAGCCACGCTAGCCGTTGCCGGCATGTGTGCGTCGCCGTTGTTCGCTGCCACCCCGCCATCGGGAACGGATAACGTCAGTGCGCAAGCAAAGGACGGCACGCACCGGCAGACCGCGGCGGAGTTCCAGCAAGCCTTGGGCGTTCCCTTGGAGGATGCCGGCGGGGGCTGGCACGCCGTCCTGGAGAATTCCTCTGACGGATTCAAGGAGGCGTTGAAAACCGGCGGTTTCACGGTCAACGCCATGGAGTTGGACTTCGTCAATAAACGCGCCATCGCCTACGTGTCCGGCCGGCTGCCGGATCCAGCCACCGTGGCACGTTACTCGCGGGAAGCCGCCGAGCACGGCTTTGGCACCACGATCGTGCCGGTCTGGCGGACGGAGGCCGACGCCATGAAGCAGCAGGAGCGGATCGACAATCACCGCAAGGCGCTGGCCGCACGCGGCATTGAGATAGGCGTCACCGCCATCACACTGGATGCCCAGGTGCGAGTGGACGTTTACGACGGCACGCAGGCCAAGGCCGACTACCTCACGAAGACGTATGGCCCCGAGGGCCTTCAGGTCAACATTGGCGAGGTCCCGCACCCGCACGAGGCACCTCTCTACGGCTCTCCCCCGCCGGTGGCCGGCTAATTCAACGCCAAGTTCAAGCGCATCAAACACAAAGGACCGGCCGGGAACATTCCCGGCCGGTCCTTTCATAACGGGCTTTTGCCCGCTGAGTTCTATTCGGCTGCGTCGAGCACCGCGGCGTCCAGCACGGCCGCGGCCGCAACTCGTCCGGACGCCTGCAGGGACGCGTTCTCCGCGACCCACTGGACCCGTGATTCGCGGGATTGGGTCCCGCCCAGCGTGGCGTCTGACAGAACGGCGATCATGGCGTCGGCCACGCTCCCGGCGTCGTAGCCGGCAGCCACTCCCAGCCCGCCGTCGGCAACAATCGCCGCGCCGTCGCCCTGGCCGGCAAAGATGACGGGCGTGCCGCAACCGGCAGCAGCGTAGATCTTCGTCGGCTTGGCAAAGTCGTAGCCCTGGTCGGGTTTGATGCTCACCAGGGCGGCTGCAGCACCGCGGATCCACTCTGCCGCCTCTGCCGGAGGGACGACGCCGCCAAAGTGGACACCCCCGGGAGCCAGCCCGGCCCCTATCTTCTGCAGGTGTGCCTCGTCGGTGCCTTGGCCAAAGAACCTGAGCTCGGCGTCCGGGAACCGTTCGCGCACCAGCGGCAACGCCTGGATGAAGATCTCCGCACCCTGCCATTCGCTCATGGTGCCGGTGTAGACAAGGTACGGCTTGGAGGCCTCGGTGGCCGCGCCCTCCGGGGTAAAAACGGTCGTGTCCACGCCGTTGCCCACGACCTGTATCCGCTCGGTGGGCACCTTGAATTTGGCCACCTGTTCGGCGACGGGTTCCGAGACGGCGATGACCGCCACGGCCCGGCGGAGCACAAACCCCTCCATGGCACCCATGACCTTCTTCACGACGCCTGGCACCGCCATGGCCGACAACGCCTCGGTCCAAACGTCGGCCGCGTAGTAGACAAAGGGTCGGCGGCGCAGCAGCGATGAGAGCGCCACAACCACACCCGTGGTGGGGGGCGGTTCCGACACGACGACGTCGGCCTTTGCGGCCAGCAGCCGGAAGAACGCTGGGATGTCAAAGCTGAGGTACTGCACGTAGCCGCGGACGTTGCCCCCGGCGTCGCGCAGTACCGGCCAGCGGCTCAGCCTGTAGGCCGGCTTGAACACGCCCGAACCCTTGGGCGGGGCCGTGGTGATGACCTCCACCTCGGCGCCAAGTTCCACCAACCCGTCGACCAGGGCCTTCAAGCGGAAAGCCGCCGCCCCCACTTCCGGCGTGAACAGCCTGGTGGTGACGACGACTTTCAACGGTTCCTGTGCTGCCACTAAGACGGGATCCTTACGGTCGCGCCGGTGCGGGAGGACTCCAGCACCGCTTCTGCCACAACCAGCGTGTCCTGTCCCTCGGCCATGGTCACGACGTCGTTGCGCAACCCCAGCACGGCGTCACGGAATGCCTCGTGTTCGGTGCGCAGCGGCTCCGGCTTGGCAATGGCTAGTCGGGTCACATTGCCCTCGGACACGCCGCGGAACGCCGCCATGGACTCCCATTCGGTGGCCACGGTGCCGTTCTCGTAGAACGTCAAATCCGCCGTGACGGTGTCGGCCACGAAGGCGCCCTTTTCGCCGGTGACGATGGTCAGGCGTTCCTTCATGGGGGAAAGCCAGTTCACCAGGTGGTTGGTGATGACGCCGTTGGCGAGCTTGCCGGTGGCAGCCACCATGTCCTCGTGCGGGCGGCCGCTGCGGGTGGTGGTCTGGGCAAAGATCGACTCGAAGCGGCTCTGGGCCAGCCACGCTGTCAGGTCGATGTCGTGCGTGCCCAAGTCCTTGACAACCCCGACGTCGGCGATGCGGGCCGGGAACGGGCCCTGCCGGCGGGTGGCGATCTGGTAGACCTCGCCCAGTTCGCCGTCAGCAATGCGCTTGCGCAGCGACTGCAGTGCCGGGTTGAAACGTTCGATGTGTCCCACGGCGCCGACCAGGCCCTTGGCGGCAAACGCCTCGACAAGACGCTGCCCCGCGGGTGCGCTGGCGGCAATGGGCTTCTCGACCAGGGTGTGGATGCCGGCGGCGGCCAGGGCCAATCCGACTTCCTCGTGCATGCCGGTGGGGACGGCCGCAACGGCCATGTCGATCCCGGCGGCAATCAGTTCCTCGACGCTGCCCAGGACGGTCAGTTCCTTGGCAACGCCGTGGGGGTCGCCGAACGCGTCGGCAACGGCCACCAGGTCCACGCCTTCCACTTCACGGATGACCCGTGCGTGGTGGCGGCCCATCATGCCCAGGCCGATGAGTCCTACTCGCAAATTGGCCATGCTTTAGGCACCGGCCTTCACGATGGTGTTCACGGCTGAGACGATGCGTTCGAGATCGTCCTGCGACAGTGACGGGTGGACCGGCAGGGACAAAACTTCCTTGGCGGCGATCTCCGTGTTCGGCAGGTCCTCGGTGCGGTTGAACGAGGGCAGGCGGTGGTTCGGCACCGGGTAGTACACCCCGGAGCCAATGTTGAATTCCGAGCGCAGGCGGGCGTGCAATTCGTCGCGGCCCTGGGGAACCCGGATGGTGTACTGGTGGTACACGTGCTCCGCGCCCTCGGCAACCTTGGGCGTGCCGACGCCCTCAAGGTTGGCGGTCAGGAACGCTGCATTGTCCTGGCGCTGCTTGGTCCAGCCCATGACCTTGGTCAGCTGGACACGGCCAATGGCTGCATGCAGGTCCGTCATGCGGTTGTTGAAGCCAACCAGCTCGTTCTCATACTGCTTATCCATGCCCTGGTTGCGCAGCAGGCGAAGGTTGCGCTCCACCGTGGCGTCCGACGTCGAGACCATGCCGCCCTCGCCGGAGGTCATGTTCTTTGTGGGGTACAGGCTGAACATGCCGAACTTGCCGAAGGTGCCGACCTTCTTGCCGTTGACGGCGGCACCGTGGGCCTGGGCCGCGTCCTCGTAAAGGTCGATCCCGTGCTTCTCGGCCAGGGCCGCGAAGGCCTCGGCGGCAAACGGGTGCCCGTATAGGTGCACCGGCATGATGCCCTTGGTGTTTTCGGTGATCAGCGACTCCACGTGGGCCACATCGAGGGCGTAGTAGTCCAGCTCGATGTCGGCAAACACCGGGGTGGCCCCGGTCAGGGCCACCGAGTTACCCGTTGCGGCAAAGGTGAAGGAGGGGACGATGACCTCGTCGCCCGGGCCCACACCGCTGGCCAGCAGGCCCAGGTGCAGTCCGGAGGTGCCCGAGTTCACGGCAACACTGGCACGGCCGTCCAGCAGGACGTCGGAGAACTCAAGCTCGAAGTCGGCCACCTGCTTGCCTTGCGCCAACATGCCCGAGGCCATGACGGCGTCGACCGCTGCCCGCTCCTCGTCGCCAATGATTGGTTTTGCTGCGGGAATGAAGTCCTGGCTCATGCGTTGTCCTCTGCCTCTTTCAGGGAAATTCCATCTTCAACATACTTTGCCCCGGTTTCCGGGCAAACCCAAAAACCACCGTCCGCCTTGAGCGGGAAGCCGGCTTTGCCGACCCAGCCCAGCCGGCGGGCCGGAACGCCTGCCATCAAGGCAAACGCGGGCACATCCTTGGTGACCACGGCTCCGGCGGCGATCGTGGCCCACCGGCCGATCGTCAGGGGAGCCACACACACGGCACGGGCGCCCACCGAGGCACCTTCCTCGATGGTCACGCCCACCGGGGTCCAGTCGTGTGCGCTCTTGAGCGAACCGTCAGGGCTGATGGAGCGGGGGTAGGTGTCGTTCGTCAGGACCACGGCGGGGCCTATGAATACGCCCTTGCCCAAGACGGCGGGCTCGTAGACCAGCGCGTAGTTTTGGATTTTGGTGTTGTCACCGATCTTGACGCCGGTGCCGACGTAGGCGCCACGGCCAACGATGCAGTTCTCGCCAAGGACGGCGTCTTCACGCACCTGGGCGAGATGCCAGATCTTGGTGCCTTCGCCGAGAACGGCCTGTTCTGAAACGTCGGCGCTGGCCGCGATGCTACTCATGCAGTGAGTTCCTCTCGATGAGCAATGGTTCCGTAAAACGAAAGTTCTTGTGTCATTATCTCAGTCATTCGCCGCCGCCACAGCCATTTGGACCGGCGGTGCCTCGGCGGAGTGCTTGCCGGCACCCTCCGATGACCACGGAGGGGATGCTTCCAGGGAGCGGCGCGCCGTCCCGGCCTTGGGCAGCCCCCACAACATGAGAGCCGCAAAAAGCAGCACGCCAAGCATGGCCGGGAAGCCCCTGTTGGTGAAGAACATGTGAATTTGGGAGTGGTTGCTCAGGGCTTCCCACCAGGCAACGACCACCACGGCCGACAAGCCCAGCATGGGCCAAACGGCCACGGTGCGGGCTCCGTGGCGGCGCCAGGTGAGCAGGAGAGCCACAACAATCACCACGGCACAAAGGACCAGGGTGAACACAGCGGTGGAAATATGCCCCAGCCAGTAGTTCCAGTTGGCAGCGGTGGGGGCAAACACCACGTGCTGGACCAGGGCATTGTCACCGGCGGTGCGGAACTCGATGTTGCTGACCATGGTCTTGTATGTGGTCCTGATGCCCAGGAACATTGCCGCGAACACCCATCGCGAGACCCAGGTGCCGGCAAAGGCGACGATCCACACCACCGCCGCGACGACGCCCACGATGAGGGTCGGCCTGGACCGTCGGGTCTTGGCATACACGACGCCGGCGGCCGTGACGGTGGAGAACGCCCAGGGGATTGCCGGCGTCGTCAAGAGATCCACATAACAGAACAGCGCCGCGGAAAGTCCAACCCCAAAAATGGTCCACTTCATGGATTTTCCGGCACCCCAGGCGGTGATGGCGACGCCAAAGAAGATCACGGAGATGGAAATGGCCTGGCTAAATGAGCTCGACGGCGTCGACATCAGATTTGAGGCAAGCGCCATGGGGATAAAGAGTCCGGCGGCCGCCCACATGTTGGTCCGCTTCCCCAGCACCACCACGGCGGTGAGGGCACTAAACAGCAGCAGTGCGCCGGAGATGATGCGCATGCCCGTCAGGCCAAACAGCGCAATGGATGGACGGGTCAGGACCGTATAGCCGGCCCAGTACTTTGAGTAGCTCGCCACCTGGTTGGAGGGCAGCTGTTCACCGGCCGCCAACTTCAGGATGGGCGCCGCTCCCCCCTTGCAGCTGCCAAGGCGGGGCATGTAGGCGGCCCGGACAAAGAGGTTTTCGCCGTCATGGCCAAGCCCTGTTGCCGCCACGATGCACTCGGTGAACGTGTCTGAGTTGCTGCCCATGCGGTCCGGCAAGCCATCAGGACCGTAGTTGCCGTTGTGGATGTCAACGGCGAGGTTGTCGGCAATGGCCTTGTCCGGGACGGCCTGTCCGGCCACCAGGAGGCCAAAAAAGACAATCTGGACAATGGCGGCCGCGGCCACAAACCATAGGGTCTTTCGAAGCACGGATTTCACGGGGATGCCTTTTCGGTGAACGGTCGGGGCGCTGCTCATGTGGTTCACGCCCCCGCCGCTGGCGCGGGCAAAGCCAAATACGCCGTGCGGATGTTTTCCGCCCGAACTTTGCGCAGCCCGTCGAGCACGATCCCAATGATCAGCACCAGGACGGACAAGACGATCAACGAAGAAGCCAGCAGTGCCGTGGGCAACCTGGGCACCAGCCCCGTCTGGACATAATCTATGATCACGGGGATGCCAAAGCCGATGCCGGCAAGAAAAAGCACGGCAGCCAGAAGGCCGTTGAGCACCAACGGCCGTTCGGACTGGACGAGCTTGCCGATCATGCCCAGAATCCGAAAACCGTCATGATAGGTGCGCAGTTTGCTTTCGGTTCCTTCCGCCCGGTCCTTGAACCCGACGGGGTACTCCATTTGCGGGAGCCTGGCATTGATCGCGTGCACGGTCAGCTCCGTCTCGATTTCAAAGGCCTTGGACACGGCCGGAAACGACTTCACAAAACGCCGGGTGAAGACGCGGTAGCCGCTGAGCATGTCGTTGACGGGGTAGCCGAAAATGCGGCCGACAACTTCGTTGAAGGCTTTGTTGCCAAGCTCGTGCCCGGCCCGGTAGGCGGAATCGGTCTGCTGGGTCCGAACACCGGTGACCTGGTCAAAGGGGCCATCCAGCAGCGCCTGGATCATGGCGGGGGCCGCCGCGGCGTCATAGGTGTCATCGCCGTCGATCAGCAGGTACACATCGGCGTCGAGGTCCGCCATGGCGCGGCGGACCACGTTGCCCTTGCCCTTGAGGGTTTCGTAGCGGACGTGGGCGCCGGCTGAACGGGCGACGTCGTCAGTTCCGTCGGTGCTTGCGTTGTCGTAGACGTAGATTTCCATGTCGGGAACGGCGGTTCGAAGATCCCCAATGACTTTGGCAATGGCGCCGGCCTCGTTGTGGCATGGCACTATTGCCACCTTGCGCAATGACACCTTGGATTAGGCCTTGCCGATGACGCGGTAGGTGATGCCGGGCCACTTGGCCTCGGAGCTGACGCGCCGGCCGTCGATGAATGCCTTGACGCCGGGCAGGTCCGCGGGGGCCAGGTCCTTGTACTCGGCATGGTCCGCCTGCACGACGGCGGCGTCGACTGGCTCGCCCAGGTGGTACGGGACAAAGCCGAGCCGGGTCAGTTCGGCGTCGGTGTACATGGGGTCGTGGACCAGGGCGGTGCCGCCGCGGCGGTTGATGGACTCAACGGCGTCGAACACGCCGGAGAACGCGGTTTCCTTGACTCCCCCACGGTAGGCCGCCCCCAGCACGACGACGTGTGCCCCGGTGAGGTCGCCATAGGCGCCTTCGAGCAGGCCGATGGTGTAGTCGGGCATGTCGGCGTTGGCCGCACGGGCGGCGCGGACCACCGTTGCGTCCGGGTCATTCCACAGGTACAGGCGCGGGTAGACGGGGATGCAGTGTCCGCCCACGGCGATGCCGGGCTGGTGGATGTGGCTGAACGGCTGTGAGTTGGAGGCCGCGATGACCTGGTAGATGTCGATGCCGGTCTTGGCTGCGAAGCGGGCAAACTGGTTGGCCAGGCCGATGTTGACGTCGCGGTAGGTGGTTTCGGCCAGTTTCGCCAATTCTGAGGCTTCGGCGGAACCGAGGTCCCACACGCCGTTGCCGCGTGCCAGGTCGGGGCGCTCGTCAAAGTCAAGCACGGCCTGGTAGAACTCGATCGCCTTGGCTGCGCCGGCGTCGGACAACCCGCCCACCAGCTTGGGGTACTTGCGCAGGTCCTCGAAGACGCGGCCGGTCAGGACGCGCTCAGGGGAGAACACGAGGTGGAAGTCATTGCCCTCCGCCAGGCCGGAGGCCTCTTCCAGGGCCGGCTTCCAGCGGCTGCGCGTGGTGCCGACGGGCAGGGTGGTCTCGTAGGACACCAGGGTGCCGGGCGTCAGGTGCTTGCCCAGCTCGGCGGTGGCCGCATCCATCCAGCCAAAGTCGGGCTTGGCCTCGGAATCGACGAACAACGGCACCACCAGGACCACGGCGTCTGCGCCGGGCACGGCCTCGGCGTAGTCAGTGGTTGCCCGCAGCTTGCCGGCCGGGACCAATTCGGAGAGCATGTCCTGCAGGTGCGCCTCACCCGGGAACGGCTCGGTGCCTGCGTTGACCAGGTCCACGACGGCCTGGTTGACGTCAACGCCCACCACCTCGTGCCCCTTGGAGGCGAACTGGACAGCCAGTGGCAGGCCGATCTTACCGAGTGCGATGACAGCAATCTTCACGTTTTAACAGCCTTTTCTTTCGAGCTTGGGTGGCACCTTGATGCATGGTCCCTGAGGGCGCTTTGTTACTAGAATATCGAGCTTTGGGGCCGCGGCGATTCATCTGAGAGCCACACCACGTCCGAGGAGGGTCCGCGGTCCCCGCCAATGCTAGAGCTTGCGCTCGATAAATGGTGCCAGCAGGGTGGAAAACTCCCCGTTGAGGTGGTTTGCGTCGTAGTAGACGGCCATGTTCCCCACCACCGCATAGCACTTGGTGGAATCACAAAAATGGTCCGTCAGGTCGATCAGTTTCACCTTGGGCGTCGCCATGGCCCGTGCCGCCGCCACCAGCGGATCCGGCGGCTGCGCGATGGAACGGTCAACGGCACAATTGAGGGGCTCCTGCGGGTTCATGACCACGCATTTGGGGTCCCGCACAAAGGAATTCAACGGCGGATCGGCCAGGACGTACACCGTGCTTCCGCCGGCATTCCAGCGCTTCCAAAATGTTGGCAAACCGTCAGCGTACTGGGCCTGCTGGGACCGCCCGGAGCCGTCGTTGAGGGTTTCCTGGCGGGCAAAGATCGAATAAAACACCTTGTC
>JBAUMA010000330.1:0-3085 GCA_049578485.1 Specibacter sp. | reverse complement strand
GGTAGGCCTGGCGGCGCAGCAGGTGGAAGTGGTTCGCACCGGTGGACGGGTTGGCCACGACCATGTTTTCCTCGGCGCACATCTGCAGGAAGCGTTCGATGCGTGCTGAGGAGTGGTCCGGGCCCTGGCCCTCGTAGCCGTGCGGCAGCATGAGCACGAGCGAGGAACGCTGGCCCCATTTCTGCTCGGCCGAGGAGATGAACTCGTCGATGACCGTCTGGGCCCCGTTGACGAAGTCACCGAACTGGGCCTCCCACACCACCAGGGCGTCGGGGCGTTCCACCGAGTAGCCGTACTCAAACGCCATGGCGGCGTATTCGCTCAGCAGGGAGTCGTAGATCCACAGCTTGGCCTGGTCCTCGCTGAGGTCGCCCAGCGGCGTCCAGACGTTGCCATTGGCGCGGTCGTGGAACACTGCGTGGCGCTGCACGAAGGTGCCGCGGCGGGAGTCCTGTCCGGCAATGCGGACGGGAACGCCTTCCATGAGCAGCGAACCGAAAGCGGTGAGCTCGCCAAAGCCCCAGTCAATGCCGCCTTCACGGGACATTGCGGCACGCTTTTCCAGCAGCGGCTTGAGCTTCTGGTGGATCTCGAAGCCCTCCGGGATGGCCAAGTGCGTGTCACCGATGTGGGCCAGCATTTCGGCGCTGATGGCCGTTACCTGGGGATCGTTGACACCGGAGTCGGCCTGCTGGGCGATGGGGCGCTCCAGATCGGATACGGCTTGTGAATCCTTGGTGATGATCGGGATCGGGGACGTCTGGGCGGCGTGCGTCTCGGCGAAGACGCGCTCCAGGCGTTCCTGGTAGTCACGCAGCAGCTGCGTGGCTTCCTCTTCGGTGATGTCGCCGCGGCCAATGAGTGCCTCGGTGTAGAGGCGGCGCACTGAGCGCTTGGCCTCGATCAGGTTGTACATCAGAGGCTGCGTCATCGAGGGGTCATCGCCCTCGTTGTGGCCGCGACGGCGGTAGCAGACCATGTCGATGACAACGTCCTTGCGGAAGCGCTGCTGGAACTGGTACGCCAGCTGGGCCACGCGGACCACTGCCTCGGGGTCGTCACCGTTCACATGGAACACGGGGGCCTGGATCATCTTGGCAACGTCGGTGGAGTACACCGAGGAACGCGAGGACGACGGCGCCGTGGTGAAGCCCACCTGGTTGTTGACCACCACGTGGATGGTGCCGCCCGTGCGGTAGCCGCGCAGCTGGGAGAGGTTGAGCGTTTCCGCCACCACGCCCTGGCCGGCAAAGGCGGCGTCGCCGTGCACCATGATCGGCAACACGGGGAAAGCCTCGCCCTGGTCCAAGCGGTCCTGCTTGGCGCGGACAATGCCCTCCAGGACGGCATCCACGGCTTCCAGGTGCGAGGGGTTGGCCGCCAGGTAGACCTTGGTTTCGTTGCCGGCGTCGGAGGTGAACGTGCCCTCGGTGCCGAGGTGGTACTTCACGTCGCCGGAACCCTGCACGCTGCGGGAATCCTGGGTGCCCTCGAATTCGCGGAAGACCTGGGCGTAGGTCTTGCCGGCGATGTTGGTGAGCACGTTCAGGCGGCCGCGGTGGGCCATGCCGATCGCAACCTCGTCCAGACCGTCGTCGGCCGCGTCGGAGATGATGGAGTCCAGCAGCGGAATCAGGGATTCGCCGCCCTCCAGGGAGAACCGCTTCTGGCCGACGAACTTGGTCTGCAGGAACGTCTCAAATGCTTCGGCGGAGTTCAATTTGGAGACAATCCGCAGCTGCTCTTCGCGGCTGGGCTTGGAGTAGGGGTGCTCCAGCTCGTTTTGGAACCATTCGCGCTGTTCCGGTTCCTGGATGTGCATGTATTCCACGCCGGTGGTGCGGCAGTAGGCATCGCGGAGCACGCCCAGAATGTCGCGGAATTTCAACATCGGTTTGCCGCCGAAACCGCCCGTGGGCCATTCGCGGTCAAGGTCCCACAGCGTCAGGCCATAGGTCCAGATGTCAAGGTCGGGGTGCTTGCGCTGGACATATTCCAGCGGGTCGGTGTCGGCCATGAGGTGGCCGCGCACGCGGTAGGAGTGGATCAGTTGCTGGATGCGGGCAACCTTGTTGATCTCATCGGCCGGGTCAACCTGCATGTCGACGCGCCAGCGGACGGGCTCGTACGGGATGCGCAGGGACTCAAAGATGTCGTCGTAGAAGTTCTCGGCACCGAGCAACAGCTGGTGGACCTTCTTGAGGAACTCGCCGGATCCGGCACCCTGGATGACGCGGTGGTCATAGGTGGAGGTCAAGGTCAGGATCTTGGAGATCGCGCTTTGGGCGATGATCTTCTCGCTGGCGCCCTGATACTCGGCCGGGTAGTCAAGGGAGCCGACGCCGATGATGGCGGCCTGGCCCTTTGACAGGCGCGGCACGGAGTGCACGGTGCCGATGCCGCCGGGGTTGGTCAGCGAAACCGTGGTGCCCGAGTGGTCGTCGGCCGTCAGCTTGCCGTTGCGGGCACGCTTGATCAGGTCCTCATAGGTGCGCCAGAACTCGGCGAAGTTCAGTGTCTCCGCTTTTTTGATGTTCGGCACCATGAGCAGGCGGGTGCCGTCGGGCTTGGGCATGTCGATGGCGATGCCAAAGTTCACGTGCGGCGGCTGCACGGCCATGGGCTTGCCGTCAATCACGTCGTAGTAGACGTTCATGGAGGGGAACTGGCCCAGGGCCTTGATGACGGCGTAGCCGATCAAGTGGGTGAAAGAGACCTTGCCGCCGCGGGCACGCGCCAGGTTGGAGTTGATGACAACACGGTTGTCGATGAGCAGCTTGGCCGGGATGGCCCGCACGCTGGTGGCCGTGGGCACTTCCAGGCTGCTGATCATGTTCGCGGCGATGGCCTTGGCCGGGCCGCGCAGGATGGTCTTGACGGCCTCTTCCGGGACGGACATGTCCCGGGCGGTCTTGGGCAGCTGGGCCGGGATGGGCGTGGTGCCGGCGTGGTCGTCGGCGGTCAGCTTGCCATTGCGGGCGCGCTTGATCAGGTCCTCGTAGGTGTGCCAGAACTCGGAGAAGTTGAGCGTCTCCGCCTTCTTGATGTTCGGCACCACCAGCAGGCGGGATCCGTCGGGCTTGGG
>JBAUMA010000329.1:0-6664 GCA_049578485.1 Specibacter sp. | reverse complement strand
GCGATTTTGAATAAGACGCGGGCCCCTGCCGAGGAACGAGGTAAGGGGAGCGGGTGGGGATTAGTGCTTGGCGTCGCTTTCGATCAGCTTGTGGTCGTCGGCAAAGCCGGGCTCCTCATCCAGTTCTGCGGTGAATACCCAGAAGCGGTACGCGAAGAACCTGAAGATGGTGCCCAGGACCAGCCCCACCACGGATCCGGCGATGAAGTCGGCGTAGGCGGAGTCAAAGCCCAGTACCCAGTGGGAGACGTACACGCAGGCGCTGGCAATGGCGATCCCGATGCCGTTCATGATGATGAACATGGTGACTTCGCGCACCATGTTGGCGCGGCGGCGGTGCCGGAACGTCCAGTACCTGTTCGCCAGCCAGGAAAATACAGTGGCCACGGCGGCGGAAATGATCTTGGCCTTGGTGGGATGCCCGCCCATGGAGCCGGACAGCAGCCACAGGTAAATGGCGGAGTCAATGACAAAGGCGATTCCGCCCACCACGCCAAACTTGGCAACCTCGCGCCAAAACAGGCCAAAGAGGCCCCTGACGCGTGTCATGAGTGCCTGGTACATGTTCCTCCGTGGTGCGGCTGGGCCTGATTCGTGCGTAAATTCGTTAAGCCGGGTGTCGGCCTGCCATAAATTCTAGGCCAGCGCGGCGCGCAGTTGCTGCGCGAATGGGACGAGAATGCGCAAAAGCGGGTTTGCCCAGAGTCTTTCGGTACTCTGGTGCATGTGACTTTTCCTGTAATCGGCGTCGTAGGCGGCGGGCAGCTGGCCCGCATGATGGCCCCGGCCGCCGTAGCCCTTGGTTTCCATCTTCGTGTCTTGGCCGAGGCGCCGGACGTGTCCGCCGTCGAGGCCGTGGCGCATGCCCCTGTCGGCGACTACCGTGACCTGGCCACGCTGCGTGAGTTTGCCCGCGGCGTGGACGTGCTCGCCTTTGATCACGAACACGTCCCCGGCGAGCACCTCCAGGCGCTCATTGCCGAGGGCGTGAACGTCCAGCCTCGCCCCGACGCGTTGATCAATGCGCAGGACAAGCTGGTGATGCGGGCCGCCATCGAACGCCTGGGCCTGCCCAACCCGGCCTGGGCCGCAGTGTCTTCGGTGGCCGACATTGCCGCCTTTGGCGATACGCACGGCTGGCCGGTGGTGTTGAAGATGCCGCGCGGCGGCTATGACGGCAAGGGCGTGAAGATTGTTGCCTCGGCCGCCGACGCCGCAGGGGCCGCCGACTGGTTTGACGCCATGAGCCCGCTGTTGGTGGAGGAGATGGTCGCGTTCTCCCGCGAACTCTCAGCCCTCGTGGCCCGCACCCCCTCAGGGGAGGCCAAGGCCTGGCCCGTGGCCGAATCCATCCAGGTGGCCGGCGTCTGCGACGAGGTCATTGCCCCGGCCCCGGGCATCCCGGCCGAGGTTGCCGCCCAGGCGCAATCGGCCGCGCTGCAAATTGCCGCCGAATTTGGCGTCACCGGCGTCATGGCGGCCGAGCTGTTTGAAACCCCGGGCCGCGCCCCCGGCTACCTCATCAACGAGTTGGCCATGCGCCCCCACAACACGGGCCACTGGACGATGGACGGTGCCGTGACAGGCCAGTTTGAGCAGCACCTGCGCGCCGTCCTGGACCTTCCCCTGGGTGCCACCGACGCCCTCGGGCCGATCGTGGTCATGAAGAACTTCCTGGGCGGCGCCAACCAGGACCTGTTCGGCGCCTATCCGCTGGCCCTTGCGGCCGAGCCCACGGTCAAGGTCCACAGCTACGGCAAGTCCGTGCGCCCGGGCCGCAAGATTGGTCACGTCAACGTGATTGCGTCCAAGAACGACGACGTTGCCGCCGTCCGCGCCCGCGCCACCACCGTGGCAAACATCATCCGTGACGGACATTAAACCAGTGAGCGAGAACAGCATGAGTGAACCAGCAACCCCGGCGCAGCCCCTGGTGGGCCTTGTCATGGGCTCCGACTCGGACTGGCCCGTCATGGAATTGGCCGCCGCAGCCCTGTCCGAATTTGGCATCCCCTTTGAGACCGACGTCGTCTCGGCCCACAGGATGCCCACCGAGATGATCGCCTACGGCACCAACTCGGCGGCCCGCGGCCTGCGCGTCATCATTGCCGGAGCCGGCGGCGCGGCCCACCTGCCCGGCATGCTGGCCTCGGTCACCACGCTTCCCGTGGTCGGCGTGCCCGTGCCGTTGAAGACCCTTGACGGCATGGACTCCCTGCTTTCGATCGTCCAGATGCCGGCAGGGGTCCCCGTGGCAACCGTCTCCATTGGCGGCGCCCGCAATGCCGGCCTGTTGGCCGTGCGTATGCTGGCCTCCGGGACGGACGCACTGGCCGCGGAACTGGCCCAAAAACTTGCCGCCTTTGCCCGGGAGCTGAACAACCAGGCCTCCGCCAAGGGTGCCGCGCTTCGCGCCAAGGCCGGCTCCGACTACCCGCTGGCAGTGATGCCGGACCGCGGATAAAAGGACTTCAATGAGCTTTAGCAGCCCCAAGGTTTCCCGCGCGTCCAACCGCGCCCCGGTGTTGACCAACCCCATTCGCTACCCGGATGCGGCCTCGGCTCCCGTGCGCTCCAAGCGGGCCTGGCTGCTGCTTTTGCTCACCCTCGTGCTGCCCGGCAGCGCCCAAATCGTTGCCGGCAACAAGCGGCTGGGCCGCCTGGCCCTGCGCTGCACACTGGTGGTGTGGGCCTTGGTGATTGCCGCCGTCGCACTAGCTATGGTGAACCGTGAAGACCTGCTGAACCTGTTCACCAACCCGGTGTCCTCGCTGCTGATCGTCGTGATCCTGGCAGCCGTCGCAGTGGGCTGGGCGGCGATGTTCCTGAATACGCTCAAGATCATCCGGCCGGGCCTGCTGGCTCCCGGCATGCGCGGGATGGTCAGCGGGGCGTTGGTGGTGCTTATGGTGCTCACCAGCGGATCGCTTGGCTACACGGCATTTCTGGTCAACTCCGGACGCAACGCCATCACCAGCATCTTTGGCGGCGGACCTGACATGAAACCGGTGGACGGCCGGTACAACTTCTTGGTGATGGGCGGTGACGCCGGCGCGGACCGCTCCGGCCGGCGCCCCGACTCCATCATCGTGGTCAGCGTTGACGCGAAGACCGGCGAAGCCGCCACCATCAGCATCCCGCGCAACCTGCAAAACGCGCGGTTCTCCCCCAACTCCCCGCTGTGGGGCGTGTACCCGGACGGCTACAACTGCGGCGACGACTGCATCATCAACTTCCTGTACACCGACGTCACCAACAACCACAAAGGCCTGTACCCGAAGGCAGCCGACCCCGGGGCCGCAGCCATGATGGATGCCGCCGGCGGCACGCTGGGCCTGACCATCCAGGGCTATGTACTGGTCGACATGGCCGGATTCTCCAAGCTCATCGACACGCTCGGCGGGGTCAAGATCAATGCCGGCGGCTGGGTGCCGTTGACGGGCGACGACATCCCCGGCACCACGCAGCACGCACCGCCCACGGGCTGGATCCACCCCGGTGTGCAAACCCTGGATGGCTACCACGCGCTCTGGTACGCCCGATCCCGCCAGTGGGTCCTGGAGTACTCCCGCAGCCAGCGCCAGCAGTGCATCCAGGCCGCCATGCTCAAACAGATGGATCCGGCCACGGTGCTCACCAAGTTCAATGCGATAGCCGACGCCGGCACCAAGGTCATCGAATCGGACCTGCCGGCCGGCCAGCTGGGCAGCTTCGTGTCGCTGGCGCTCAAGGCCAAGGGGCATGCGCTCAAGCACCTCACGATCGGCCCGCCGGACTTCCCCATCGAGTTCTCCACGTACCCCGACTTCACCGCCATCCACAAGCGCGTGCAGACGCTCTTGAACCCCGCCCCGGCAGCCCCGGCCCCCGCCAAAACGGCTGCGCCAAAGAAATCCACTGCCTCGGGGAACGCTGCACCGGCGGCACCGGCTGCCCCCGCAGCCCCGGCGGCACCTGCGCCCGCAGCAACAACCGCTGACGCGCCGGCCACTGCCTCTGATGCGCCAGCCGTCACGGAACAGTACCTCCAGCAGCTGGCCGTCAACGGCGACGACGCAACGCTGACATCGCTGCTGGCCAACAACGGAACGTGCTCGCCGGGCTGATATTCGGCAGCCTTGACGAAACAGCACCTCTCACCTGCCCCGACACATCTGAAGGAGATGCAATGTTTGCGCTTACCAACGTCATGCGCGACTATCCGTGGGGATCAGCCACGGCCATATCGGCACTGCTCGGCACCACCCCCAGCGGCGGGCCCGAAGCCGAATTGTGGATGGGCGCCCATCCCGATTCCCCTTCCACAGCCCTCACACCGGAGGGCCCGGTGGCCCTTGACGCACTCATTGCCGCAAATCCCGAAACCATGCTGGGCGCACAGGTGCAGGCCGCGTTTGGTGCGAAGCTGCCGTTCCTGACCAAGTTGCTTGCCGCTGACAAGGCGCTGTCCCTGCAGGTGCACCCCACCCTGGAGCGCGCCCGCGAACGTTTTGTCGCGGAGGAAGCGGCGGGGGTGGCCACGGACGCCGACCGCAACTACAAGGACGACAACCACAAGCCGGAGATGCTGTTTGCCTTGACGGATTTTGAGGCGCTTTGCGGTTTCCGTCCTTGTGGTGAGGCTGCGGACTTGTTCCGGGCCGTCGCCGATGCCATCACGGCAAGCGGGTCGCCGGTGCCGGAACTGCTCTCCCAGGTGTCCATGACCTTGAATTCGCGCATGGCCGAGCCCATGGTCATTCGCGGCGCCTTTGAGGCGTTGATCGGTGGCGGGGAGGCTGCCGGAAGCCTTGTTGGGCTGGCGGCATCCGCCCTGGCCGCCGCTCCCGGAGGCGTCGGCGGACTGGACGCGGCGCTGGCCACCGTCGTCGACCTCGCCGAACAGTACCCCGGCGATCCCGGCGTGCTGATTTCGCTGCTGCTGAACCGGGTCTCCCTGGTGCCCGGGCAGGCCGTATACCTGCCGGCGGGGAACATCCACGCATACCTTTCCGGGCTGGGGTTGGAGGTCATGGCGTCCTCCGACAACGTGTTGCGCGGGGGCCTGACGGGCAAGCACGTCGATGTGCCTGAACTGCTGGCCACGGTGGATTTCCAGTCCACCGCCGTGCCGTTCGTCCCCACCCGCACCACGGAGTTCGGTCAGCACGTGTGGGAGCCCCCCTTTGCCGAATTTGCGCTGCAACGCGTGGAAATCGGGCACGGGGCCGAGCCGATTCCGCTGGTCCAGAACGGGCCGCTGTTGGTCCTGGCCGTGTCGGGGTCGGTGCTGCTTGACTCCCCCCGTGGCGACATGGTCATTGCCGGCGGCGACAGCGTGTTTGTGCCGGCCGCCGAGAACCCCGTCATGGTCCACCCCCATGGCGACGGCGCCCCCGCAGTGGTCTTCGCCGTAACGGTCGCCGGATAGCTGTACCCGGCCATCACGTCGGTGATTTCTCCGACGCTGGGATTCGATGGTGCAGATACTGCGGGTAACCAGATCCGTGGTGCAGCTCCCGTGAGGTGGCCACTGATCACCCCGCAGGAGCTGCACCACCGATCTAGTTTCCAGGCCGAACCCCGCAGGAGCTGCACCACCGAATCCGTCGCGTTCCGCGCGAACTACGGGGGATTCCATCCTTGCCGCAGGAGGGCCTGCCGGAACAGGTCAACCACCCAGTCCTCGCCGCGTCGGATGTCATTGTTAAACACTTTCACCTGGAGCCAGCCGCGTGCGGCCGTCCGAGTGTCCCGGTTGCGGTCGTACAACTGCTTCTCGGTGGTCTGGTGGATTTCCCCCTCATATTCGCCGCAAACGCGGAATTCTTCGCAGCCAAGATCTGGGTAGACCGTCGGCTCTCCGGGCCCGCCGGGAATTTCGCAGTTGGTGCGAAATTCCGGGAGCCCCGCCCTCAGCAGTACGAGGCGAAGCTTCGTCTCCGGGGGCGAGTCCGCACCAACCCGCATCAGGTCCATGGCTTCCCGGGCGTTTGCCAATCCGCGGAGAAACCGTTTGGACAGGATGTAGCCGGCCAGCTCCGCGTCCTTGACGATTGCCTTCTTGGGCTCCTCAAAGTCCCGGTGGTGCTCACAGATGAGGAAATCCGCGGCTGCCACCAGGTCATCAAGTGCCAGCACTGCGGCCAAATCCAGCAGTGTCCTGGCCGGGGCTGTGACAGGAACGCCGTCAATCAGCAGCCATTCGCCGGCAACCAATTCACGCTTGTGTCCAATGACGCCCTTGCGCCGAGGAATCATGGTGCCCGCCGGCCGTGTCAGGTGAAATGTCTTCGGCTGCTCATGGACATATGGTATCGGAATACCGTGAATGAGCGCCGCCGTCGTAGGGGAGACGTAACTTTCAATTCCAAGCTGGGTGTAAGGCCGGACCCGGTTCAAAAGAGTTTGCCCACTGCCAAGAGGAACCCTGATTTCCCGGCTGGGAAGGTAAAGATCCTTGGCCCGCATCCGGCTGGCAGTCAGTCCGGACCGGATTCCTCCACTCCAGGTGAAGGAACGCGGTGCCAGCTCTGGCGGAAGTTCCGGGCGGTTTCCCATGCCCAAATTCTTCGGCAAATGCTGAAATCCTGCCGAAAGTTATCCACAATCCACCGATCCACACAGCCCATGAAAATCGGCGGTGCAGCTCCTGCGAGCTGGCCTAGTCGGAGCCCACAGGAGC
>JBAUMA010000328.1:0-11341 GCA_049578485.1 Specibacter sp. | reverse complement strand
TGGCGGTGCTCGGCGCCAACGGCAGCGGCAAGACAAGCTTCCTCAAGACCCTGCTGGGCATGGCGCCCTTGAGCGCGGGATCCTTGATGATCGACGGCGAACCCGCCCGCCGCGGCCACCGCAGCATCGGCTACGTTCCCCAGCAAAAACACTTTGCTCCGGACACTCCGTTGCGTGCACGGGATCTGGTGGGCCTGGGCCTTGACGGCCACAAGTGGGGGATCCGCCTGCGGGGGCGGTCCTACCGGCAGCGCGTGGACGAACTCCTGGCCCAGGTGGGTGCCGGCTCCTATGCGAAAATCCCCGTCGGCATGCTCTCCGGAGGCGAACAGCAACGGTTGCGGATCGCCCAGGCCCTGGCCTCGAATCCCAAGGTGCTCCTCTGCGACGAGCCCTTGCTGTCCCTGGATCTCAACCATCAAAAGGCCGTCAGCGCCCTGGTGGGCCACCAGGCCAAGGCCAACGGCACCGCCGTCGTCTTCGTGACGCACGAGATCAACCCGATCCTGGAGCACGTGGACAGGGTGCTGTACCTGGCCGGCGGGCGCTTCACGATTGGCACCCCGGCCCAGGTCATGACCACTGAGGTTTTGTCCGGGCTGTACGGCACCCATGTTGAGGTGCTGCACAGCAATGGCCGCATCGTGGTGGTGGGCCGCCCCGACGCCGTCATCGACGGGCACGTCCCGGAAGAACTGGGGGCAGGCGCATGAGCTGGGCGGACTTCACCAACGCGGTGTTCAATTTTTCCAACTACTCCGAGCTGCTGCCGCTGTTCCGGGATTCGCTGCTTGCCGGGCTCATCCTGGGACTGGTGGGCGGTCTGATCGGCACGTTCGTCATGATGCGCGATCTCGCGTTTGCCGTGCACGGCATCGCCGAACTGTCCTTTGCCGGCGCCGCATTTGCGCTCCTGATCGGCACCGACGTCATCACCGGCTCCCTCGTGGGCTCCGTGTTCGCCGCCCTGCTCCTGGGTGTCATGGGTGTGCGGGCTCGCGAGAAGAACTCGGTCATTGGCGTCATCATGCCGTTTGGGCTGGGGCTGGGCATCTTGTTCCTGTCCTTGTACCAGGGGCGCGCGGCCAACAAGTTCGGCCTGTTGACGGGGCAAATCGTCTCCGTGGACTCGACCCAGCTCTCCGTCCTGGCCGGCACGGCGCTGGTGGTCATTGCCGGGCTCGTGGTGATTTGGCGGCCCCTGACCTTTGCCAGCGCGGATCCCGACATTGCCGCAGCCCGGGGCGTCCCCGTGCGCACGCTGTCCCTGGCGTTCATGTTCCTGCTGGGGATTTCGGTGGCACTGTCCATCCAGGTGGTGGGTGCACTGCTGGTCCTGGCGCTCCTCATCACCCCGGCCGCGGCCGCCCTGCAGGTCACGGCCGCCCCGCGCATGGTGGTGCTGCTGAGCGTCGCCTTTGCCGTGATCTCCACGGTGGGCGGGATCATGCTGGCGCTGGGCGGGAGCATCCCGATCTCCCCCTACGTGACCACGCTGTCGTTCTTCATCTACGTGCTGTGCCGCTGCGTGGGCGCCGTGCGCCGCCGGCGCGGCTGGTCGGCCCGGCCTTCGGAAGCCGCAGCTTAGGCACCAACCCCACCAATGGGTTTAGCGTTAATCCATGGACTGGTTCGGTTCTTCCGGCTACGACGTGGCCCGTTTTGTCCTCCAGCGGGGCATAGCGGCCGTCTTTGTGCTCGCGTTTGTCTCCAGTGCCCGTCAGTTCCCGGCCCTGTTGGGCGAACGCGGCCTGCTCCCGGTGCCGCGCTACCTGGCCCGCGTTGGACGGCCGCCCGGGCCCACGCTCTTCCACTGGCGCTATTCGGACACGCTGTTCCGGGCGGTGGCGTGGGCGGGGGCCCTGATCGCCTTGTCCGTGGTGCTCGGACTTCCGCAGCGCGGTCCTGCCTGGGTGCCCATGCTGGCCTTCCTTGCGCTGTGGCTCTTGTACATGTCGATCGTGAACGTGGGCCAGGTGTTTTACGGCTTCGGCTGGGAGATCCTGCTGCTCGAGTCGGGCTTCCTTGCCGCATTCCTGGGCTCTGACCAAACCACGACGCCGGCCGTTACGTTGTTCTTGTTTCGCTGGCTCGTGTTCCGCCTTGAATTTGGCGCGGGCATGATCAAGATGCGCGGGGACCCCGTGTGGCGGGACCTGACGGCGCTGTACTACCACCACGAAACCCAGCCCATGCCCAACCCGCTGAGCTGGTGGTTCCACCACCTGCCCAAGCCGCTGCACAAGGTGGAGGTTGCCGGCAACCATGTAGCGCAGCTGGTGGTGCCGTTCTTCCTGTTTGCCCCGCAGCCAATAGCCAACGTGGCCGCCGCCATCGTCATTGCCACCCAGTGCTGGCTGGTGCTCTCGGGCAACTTCGCCTGGCTGAACGCGATCACGATTGTGCTTGCCTTCTCGGCAGTGGAGCTTCCCACCGCGGACAGCAGCACGGGCAGCCCGGCCTGGTTCGTCGTCGTCGTTCTGGCCATGGGCGCGCTCATGCTGGTGCTCAGCTGGTGGCCGCTGCGGAACCTGTTCTCCCGCAACCAGGTCATGAACGGCAGCTTCAACCGGTGGCGGCTGGCCAACGCCTACGGCGCGTTTGGTTCCATCACGCGCGAGAGGTACGAGGTGGTCGTGGAGGGCGCCACCGGCGACCCCGACACCGGCGACTGGTTCGAGTACGGCTTTCACGGCAAGCCGGGGGAGCCGGGCCGGATGCCGCGGCAATTTGCCCCGTACCACCTGCGCCTGGACTGGCTGATGTGGTTCCTGGCTCTCGGTTCACCGGGCTTGCACTGGTTTGTGCCTTTCCTGAACAAGCTGCTCGAGGCGGATTCGGCCACCTTGAAACTGCTGCGCCACGATCCTTTTGCCGGGCAGCGGCCGGACTGGGTGCGGGCCCGGTTGTTCAGCTACCGGTACACCACGTGGTACGAATGGCGTGAAACGGGCGATTGGTGGGTGCGCGAGCCGCTGGGCGACTTTGTCCCGTCCCTTGGCCACAGCCGGGGGAGCGGCGACGGCTGAACGGTCAGCCGGCGTCGTTGTACCGGGCCAGGGCTTGGGCGAAGGAGGTGATCTCGGCGTCGGACCACCCGGACAGGCGGTCGGTCACGATGCCGTGCTGCACGGCGGCGGAGCGTGCCAGCGCGGCGATGCCGTGGTCGGTCAGGGCCAGGATGCGGCCGCGGCCGGCCTCCCCGACCTGGTAATGGACCAGTCCCAGCTCAATGAGGGTGTTGACCTGCCGTGACACGGTTGACCGGTTCAGGGAAAATGCGGCGGCGATGTCCGTGGCCCTGGCTCCGGGTGTGGCGGCGATGAACCGAAGCAGCGAATGCTCCACGAACGTCAACGGCTCGCCCAGGGTCCGTGAGCGGGCGTTGGCGCGACGGGAAATCTCGTGCAGGTGGTCAAAGACCGTCTGAATGTCCTCATCGCGGGGGGTGCTGTCCATGCCACCACCCTAGTACGTGTTGCATCAGACAACTCCCAATGTTGCATTATGCAACATTAAGCGTAGCCTTGAAGGACAATGACAAGCCACAGCACACACCTCGCAACCATCGATCCACTTCCGGAAACCCACGCTCCGCACGCCGGAAGCCGGGCGCCCGCGCGCCCCGTGCGCCGAGGCGTGCCCGGCCCCGCCTGGGCCAAGTTGGGGCTAACCATGCTGATTCCGTTCTTCCTGGCCGCCGTCATGGGCCTGGCCTATCTGGGGGCCTTCCACCAGCCCACGCCGCACAACCTGCAGGTGGCCGTGGTGGGCACAACGCCGGCCACCAAGGTGTTTGCCCAGACCATCAAGGACCGTGCCGGAACTGCCCTGGATGTGCGCACCGTGGCCGATGAGGCCGCCGCACGCAGCTTGATTTCCGCCCGTGAACTCTCCGCGGCCTACGCCCCGGGTGCAAGCAGCGCCACCTTGTTTGTCTCCAGCGCGGCCTCGGAAACCACCGCCGGCATTGCCCAAAAGATCTTCCTGCCCATCGCCTACGACCAGCACCTGCCCCTCCAAGTGGTGGACGTGGTGCCCTCAGGCTCCCACGACACCACCGGCCAGGGACTGTTCTTCCTGCTCGTGGCCCTGAGCATCGGAGCCTATGCCAGCGCCGTCCCGTTGTCCGGGTTCATGGGCAGGGTCCGCCTCCGTACCCGCTTTGGCCTGGCCGTGGCGGCAGGGGCGGTGGTGGCGGCAATCGGCGTCGTCATCGCAGGGCCCGTCTACAACGTCCTGCAGGCCAATATCTGGGGCGCGTGGCTGGTGTCCTGGTTGTACGTGAGCGCCATCGTGCTCTTGGGGATGGGCCTGCACCCGCTGCTACGGCACTGGACCACCCCGGCCCTGACGTTGATGTTCGTGGCCCTGAACTTCACCAGCTCCGGCGGCATCTTCAGCCCCGATGTGCAGCCGGGCCTGTTTGCCGGGCTCCACGCGTTCTGGAATGGTGCCGCCTGGTTCCATGCCGTGCAGACGCTGACGTACTTCCAAGGCCAAAACCTCGGTTACGACATCCTCAAGCTGGTGCTGTGGCTGGTCCCGGGTGTCCTGCTAATGGTTCTGACACACGCCTGGAGCGTGCGCCGAACGCGGCTGGCAAACGAGAACGCCACGATTTCCGAAGTCGAGGAGGCCATCGCCGCCTAGCTGCAGTGCCCGGGACGTGCAAGGCGGCCTACAAGGCGGCCGTGCACTCCGGGCACAGTCCGTAAATCTCCACGGTGTGCTGGACCTGGGTGAAGCCGTTTTCCTTGGCGATCCTGGCCGCCCAGCTCTCCACGGCGGGCGCCTCGATCTCGACGGTTTTCCCGCAGTTGCGGCACAGCAGGTGGTGGTGGTGGCTCGTTGCCGAGCAGCGGCGGTACACGGCCTCGCCCTCGCCGTTGCGCAGGGTGTCCACGAGGCCCTCATCGGCCATGGACGCCAGGATCCTGTACGTGGTGGCCAGCGAGACGCGGGTGCCGTCCTCGTGGAGCATGCGGTGCAGATCCTGCGTGCTGACAAAGTCCACCAAGGTGTCCAGCGCGGCGCTGATGGCCAGGCGCTGCTTGGTGACGCGCTGCTCCTTCACCGGCACTTCCGACATCCTTGCCAACCCGCTTTCCGTGTGATTAATCCAAATATCCAGCTTATCGCACCTACCTCCAGGCGGCTGCTGCGGGCAAGGCTCGGCGGTCCTTGGCGGCGGCCGCCGGCGGGCATAGGCTGGCACCATGTTGCTGACGAAATTCACCCACGCCTGTGTCCGCCTCGAACAGGAAGGCCGGGTGCTGGTGCTGGACCCCGGCGTCTTTTCCGAAACCGCACAGGCGCTGGCGGGGGCCCACGCCATTTTGATCACCCATGAACATGCTGACCATCTTGACCAGGACGCCGTCCTTGCCGCGCTGGCGGCCAACCCGGAGCTGCCCCTCCATGCGCCGGCCGTCGTGGCGGCGGCTCTGCGTGGCGCCGCCCCGTCCGCGGCGGGGCAGATCTTCGACGCCGCCGCGGGGGACACGTTCACCACGGCCGGGTTCGCCATCCGCTGCTTTGGCGGGCAGCACGCCCTGATCCACCCCTCGATCCCCATCGTGGCCAATGTGGGGTACCTGGTGGACGACGCCGTGTATCACCCCGGCGATTCCCTGACGGTTCCGGCGGGGGTCCAGGTGGGCACGCTCCTGGTTCCGGTGCACGCCCCGTGGTCCAAGGTGGCCGAGGTGGTGGACTTTGTGGTGTCCGTGCGTGCGCCGCGGGCCTTCCAGATCCATGACGGGCTGCTGAACGAGACCGGCCTGGCGTTCACAGAATCCCACATTGCCCGCGTCGGTGCCGAGCACGGCACCGACTTCCGGCACCTGGCCCCTCTGGAGTCCGTGGAGGTCTAGCCGTTCCAGGCGCCCGTGGCAAAGAACGCGCCGATGGTTGCCAGGTGGGGGGCGGGGTCCAGGCCCTTCTCCGCCAGCCACTCGGGATTGTTGTAGCTGCCCGCGTACCGTTCGCCGCCGTCGCACATGAGTGTGATGATGCTGCCTCGTTCTCCCTTGGCCACCATGTCTGCCACGAGCTGCCAAACACCCCACAGGTTGGTGCCCGTGGAGGGGCCGGCGGACATGCCGGCCAGCTGCTCAAAGTGCATCATGGCGGCCACGGAGGCGGCGTCGGGGATCTGGATCATGTGGTCGATCACGCCCGGCACAAAGCTGGGTTCCATGCGCGGCCGGCCGATGCCCTCGATGCGGGAGGACTTGCCCGTCACCACCGAGGTGTCGCCGTCGCGCCACGCCGGGTAAAAGGCCGAGCCTTCGGGGTCCACGACGGCCAGCCGGGTGGCGTGCCCGTGGTAGCGGATGTAGCGCCCGATCGTGGCCGAGGTGCCGCCCGTGCCCGCGCCCACCACCACCCATGCCGGCACCGTGTACCGCTCATGGGAAATCTGGCTGAACATGGACTCGGCAATGTTGTTGTTGCCGCGCCAGTCGGTGGCCCGCTCCGCATAGGTGAACTGGTCCATGTAGTGGCCGTTGGTCTCGGCGGCGATGGCGGCGGCAGCGGAATACACTTCGTCGGCCTTGTCCACAAAGTGGCAGCGCCCGCCAAAGCTTTCAATGAGCGCCACCTTTTCCGGGCTCGTGGTGCGCGTCATGACGGCCACGAAGTCCAGGCCCAAAAGCTGCGCAAAGTAGGCCTCGGACACGGCCGTGCTGCCGGAGCTGGCCTCCACCACGGTGGTGCCCTCCTTGATCCAGCCGTTGACCAGTGCAAACAGGAACAGCGATCGGGCCAGGCGGTGCTTGAGGCTGCCGGTGCGGTGGCAGGATTCGTCCTTCACATAGAGGTCCACGCCCCATTGCGCGGGGAGCTCGATCTTGTACAGGTGGGTGTCGGCGCTGCGGTTGTTCTCGGCCTGGACTTTTTGCATGGCCTGGTGGGTCCAGGACCAATCGGGTGCGTGCTGTGTGCTCATGAATCACAGCTTAACGTGCCCGGCCGCGATAGCTTTGTGGGAACCACTGTTGAGGGAGTCGCACATGCCTGTTTTGATCACCGCCCATGACCTCGCGCATCGCCTGGCCGCCGGAACGCGCACAGTGCTCTTGGACGTGCGCTGGGTGCTGGGCGACCCCCGCGGCCGGGAGCACTACCTGGCCGAACACCTGCCCGGCGCAATCTTTGTCGACATGGACACCGAACTTGCCGGCCACGGCGAGCCCCGCGACGGCCGCCACCCGCTGCCGGCCGAGGCGGACTTCCAGGCCACCGTGCGCCGCTGGGGCATCAATGCCGGGGACACCGTGGTGATGTACGACGACGCCGGTTCGGCCGCCGCCGCCCGGGCCTGGTGGCTTCTGGGGTACGCCGGCATCGGCAACGTCCACCTGCTCGACGGCGGCTTGGCGGCCTGGCGCCGTGCCGGCCTGCCCCTGGGCGCCGGTGAGGTGACGGCGGAACCGGGCGACGCCGTCGTCCGCTTTGGGGCCAAGGAAACCATTGACACCAAGGGGGCCGGGGCATGGCCGGGAATCCTGCTCGACGCCCGTGCGGGGGAGCGGTACCGCGGCGAGGCCGAGCCCATCGATCCGCGGGCCGGGCACATTCCCGGGGCCGTGAGCGCGCCCACCATGGAGAACCTGGCGCAGGACAAGACATTCCTGCCGGCTGAGGAACTGCGTGCCCGGTTTGTTGCCTTGGGCGTGGCCGACGGCGGTCCCGTTGCCGTGTACTGCGGCTCGGGCGTGACGGCCGCGCACCAGATTGCGGCCCTGGAAATTGCCGGATTCACGGCCGCTCTGTATCCGGGGTCGTGGTCCGCCTGGTCAAACCGCCCGGAGTTGCCGGTGGCGAGCGGTGCCAACGGCGATAGGGTTGAAGAATGACCGAAGCCAAAGCGTATGCAGCCACTTCCGCCACCTCGGGCCTGAATGCCGGCACGATTGAACGACGAGAGCCCGGCCCCACCGACGTTGAAATTGCGATCGACTTCTGCGGGCTGTGCCACTCGGACGTCCACACCATCCGCTCCGAATGGGGACCGGCCAAATACCCGCTGGTCCCGGGCCACGAAATTGTCGGCAAGGTCAGCCGCATCGGCTCCGACGTGGTGGGATTTGCCGTGGGTGACACCGTGGGCGTGGGCTGCATGGTGGACTCCTGCCGCGAGTGCGACTCCTGCCTTGAAGGCTTTGAGCAGTACTGCGAGAACGGCAACACCGGCACCTACGGCGTTGTTGACAAGCGCAATGGCGCGGACATCACCCAGGGCGGTTACTCCTCCTCGATCGTGGTCGACGAAAACTACGTGCTGAACGTGCCGGCCAACCTTGACCCGGCCGCCGTGGCGCCGCTGCTGTGCGCGGGCATCACCACGTACTCGCCGCTGCGCTACCTCGACGTCCAGGACGGCGACGCCGTGGGTGTTGTCGGCCTGGGCGGGCTCGGACACATGGCCGTGAAGATCGCCAAGGCCCTGGGCGCCTCGGTCACGGTCTTCACCACGTCCCCGGGCAAGGCCGACGCCGCCTTCGAGCTGGGCGCCGATGCCGTGGTGGTCTCCTCCGACCCCGCCGCGATGGCCGCCGCCAAGGGGACGCTGAACGCCATCATCGACACCGTCGCCGCCGTGCACGACCTCAACCTGTACCTGCGCACCCTGGCCCGCGACGGCGCCCTGATCCAGCTGGGCCTGCCGCCGGCGGCCATGCCGGCCATCGACCCCGGCCTGCTGATCCGCAAGCGCCTGGCGTACGGCGGCTCGCTGATTGGCGGCATTGCCGAGACGCAGGAAATGCTTGACTTCTGCGCCGAGCACAACATCGTCTCCGACATTGAAATGGTTTCCGCATCGGAGCTCGACGAAGCCTACGACCGCATGGTGGCCGGCGACGTCAAGTACCGTTTTGTCCTGGACAATTCAACCCTCTAAGGAGTTCCGTGAGCACGCTTTTCACCAAGATCATCAATGGCGACATCCCGGGCCGCTTCATCTGGCAGGACAAGGAGTGCGTCTCGTTCCTGACCATCGGCCCGCTGACCGACGGGCACGCCCTGGTGGTGCCGCGCCTGGAGATCGACAAGTGGACCGACGCCGCCCCCGAGCTGGTGGCACACCTGACGGGCGTTTCGCAGAAGATCGGACAGGCCCAGGTGGCCGCGTTTGGCGCACCACGGGCCGGGGTGATCATTGCCGGCTTCGAGGTGGAGCACCTGCACGTGCACGTCTTCCCCGCCTACGGGCTGGAGAACTTTGACTTCAAGGCCGTGGACAGCAACCCGGATCCGGCGGTGCTCGACGCCAACGCCGCAAAGCTCCGCACGGCTCTGCGCGACGCCGGGCACGGGGAGTTTATCCCGCAGGCCTAGCCCCTTGCGACTGTGTTGCAGTTGTTGGACTGGAATGCGCTTTCCGAGTGGGTTTTCGTCCAACAAGTGCAACATAGATGTGGTTAAGGGGAGGGTGCGACGAACGAGGCCCACAACATGGTCCGCGCCCGGACGGCAGTTTCGGCGCGGTCCCTGGCCGGTGTCCGTGCCAGCAGGAATGCCAGCATGGAAATAGCCAGCATGACGTCGGCCGTTTCCACGGCGGGCCCGATCCTCCCGCGTTCCTGGTCGCGGGCCAGCAACGCCGCCGCCACCTGTGCCACGCGGTCGGCGAGACGTTGCGCCCGAGGGTCGTCTGTCTCCACGGAAAGCATGTCGATCAGGGCCGTGGAGGTCATGGCCTGTTTGGACACGCCGTCGAAAAGATGGGCCAGCGTGGCTTCCGGGTCCCCTGCAAGGCTTTCAAGCTCGGTGACGTTGTCATCGAAAACGGCCACCGCCAAGGACATCCTGTCCGGGAAATGCCGGTAGAGGCTGCCTTGCCCAACACCGGCCAGCCGCGCCACGGAACTCAGTGGCGCCATGAAACCTTCCTTGGCAAAAACCCTGCGCGCGGCGTCGATCAGGGCTGCCCTGTTGGCCGGTCCTGCAGCGGGTCCAAGATTTGCTTTCGGTTTCGTCGGCACAGGAGTAGCCTACTACCGGACACGGTTGTCCGGTTGACGGAATGCCCCGATGGACCCGCCCTCAATCCACAACCGTCGTCCGAGGCACCATTCAACCCACCGAAGCGGAGAACAGCCTTTCATGAGCACAATTCCCAACAACGTCAGCGGCGAATCTACCATCAATGCCGAGTCGTCCCATCCGGTCCAGGCCCCGGCCTGGGTTGAAGTACCCACCCACGGCCGCTTCTCCGGCAAGACCGTGATCGTGACCGGAGCAGGATCCGGGATTGGCAAGGCGACTGCGTCGCGGATTGCCCGCGAAGGCGGCCGCGTCATTGCCATCGATGTCTCCGCAGAGCGGCTCGACGCATTCTCGGCTCAGCTGCCGGAGGCGGACATCACCACCTTGGTTGCCGACATCACCGACGATGCCGCCGTGGCGGCCATCGTCGCGACCGCCGGTGACCGCATTGATGGGCTGGCCAACATCGCCGGCATCATGGACAACATGACCCCGGTCCACGAGGTCACCGACGACGTTTGGAACCGGGTCTTCCTCGTCAACGTCAACGGCACGATGAAACTGATGCGCGCCGTCATCCCCGCCATGCTGGCCCAAGCCAGTGGCTCAATCGTCAACACGGCATCGGAGGCCGCCCTGCGCGGATCGGCCGCCGGTGCCGCCTACACGGCGTCAAAGCATGCGGTGGCCGGGCTGACCAAAAGCAGTGCCTTCATGTACGGGCCCAGCGGGATCCGGGTCAATGCCGTGGCACCCGGCGCCACCATCACCAACATCGAGGCTCGCTTCGATTCCGCTTTGGGCGCCGAACGCGTTCAGCTGGCCATGGCATTGCTCCCGGGTGCTGCCGACGCCGAGGCGCTGGCCGCCTCCATCACGTTCCTGCTCAGTGACGACGGCGTGAACATCAACGGCGTGATCCTGCCGTCCGACGGAGGCTGGTCCGTAGCGTAAGGCATCTGGAGCGAGACAGCCCCGTGGATCAGGCCATTGCCTTCGCCAGCGCCACCCGGATCCGCTTTTCAGACACCGAATACGCAGTGCCGAGTTCGACGGCGAACAAGCTCACGCGCAGTTCCTCGATCATCCAACGGACGTGTTCCAGCCCCGCCGTGGACCGCTGCCCGGGCACCAGGGCGGCAACGGCGTCGTCGTACTCGTCCTCCAGGCGCTGCACCGCGGCCATGGATGCACAGTCGCGGGCCACGTTCGAGGGCAGCTTCTCCAGCCGCTTCTCAATGGCGGCCAGGTAGCGGTGCAGCTGGCTGAGCTGGGCAAAACCGGTCTTCGCCACGAACCCCGGGTACACGAGCAGTTCCAGCTGTTGCCTGACGTCATTCAA
>JBAUMA010000327.1:0-4540 GCA_049578485.1 Specibacter sp. | reverse complement strand
ACACGAATTTGCAGTGTTTTTCGACCACTAGTGCGGGTCAGTCTTGTTCCGGGAGTTAGTCCTCGATCGTGGCCAGGACCGCACCGGCGGAGACAGTGTCGCCCGCAGCCGCGCTCAAGCCCGTGATGGTGCCGGCACGATGCGCCGTGAGCGGCTGTTCCATTTTCATGGCCTCCAGGACCACGATGAGATCGCCCTCGGCCACCACATCGCCGTCGGCCACGGCCACCTTCACAATGGTGCCCTGCATGGGGGAGGCCAGGGCGTTTCCGTTGGCTGCCGCGGGTCCGGCGTTGCGGCCGCGGCCGGCCTTCTTGACCTTCTTGGCACCGGCGGGCCGGGGGCCGCTGTTGACGGCCAACGACGCCGGCAGCGTCACCTCGAGCCGTTTGCCGCCCACCTCGACGGTGACGCTCTGGCGGGTGCCGGCGTCGTCCGCGGCACCGGCGGCGTTGGCCAGGTCGAAGGCGGGGATGGTGTTGTTGAACTCGGTCTCGATCCAGCGGGTGTGGATGCTGAACGGTGAGCCGTCGACGGGTGCGAACGCGGGGTCCACAACCACGGCGCGGTGGAAGGGGAGCACGGTGGGCATCCCGCCGATCTCCATTTCCGACAGGGCCCGGCTGGCGCGCTGGAGGGCCTGCCGGCGAGTGGCGCCGGTGACGATCAGTTTGGCCAGCATGGAGTCGAAGTTCCCGCCAATGACCTCGCCGGCCACAATGCCGGAGTCAACGCGCACGCCGGGGCCCGAGGGCAGCACGATGGTGCTCACGGTGCCGGGGGCGGGCATGAAGCCGCGGCCGGCGTCCTCGCCGTTGATGCGGAACTCAAAGGAGTGGCCGCGGACCTCGGGGTCGCCGTAGCCGAGCTCTTCGCCGCGGGCAATGCGGAATTGCTCGCGGACCAGGTCGATCCCGGTGACTTCCTCGGAGATGGTGTGCTCCACCTGCAGGCGGGTGTTGACCTCCAGGAAGGAGATGGTGCCGTCGGTGCCGACCAGGAATTCGCACGTGCCGGCGCCCTGGTAGTTGGCCTCGATCAGGATGGCCTTGGAGGCGGCGTACAGCTGCGCGTTTTGTTCGGTCGACAGGAACGGGGCCGGGGCCTCTTCGACGAGCTTCTGGTTGCGCCGCTGCAGGGAGCAGTCACGCGTGGAGACGACGACGACGTTGCCGGCGGCGTCGGCCAGGCACTGGGTTTCCACGTGGCGCGGGGCGTCCAGGAAACGCTCCACGAAGCACTCGCCGCGGCCAAAGGCGGCAACGGCCTCGCGGACGGCGGACTCGTACAGTTCTGGGATTTCCTCGCGGCTGCGGACCACCTTGATGCCGCGCCCGCCTCCGCCATAGGCGGCCTTGATGGCCAGCGGCAGGCCGAACTCATCGGCAAAGTCGATGACTTCCTGCGTGTTGGCCACGGGATTCTTGGTGCCCGGGACCAGCGGGGCGCCAACCTTTTCGGCGATGTGGCGGGCCTGAACCTTGTCGCCAAGTGCGGCGATCGAGGCGGCCGACGGGCCGATCCAAATCAGTCCGGCGTCGACCACCTTTTGGGCGAACTCGGCGTTTTCGGCCAGGAAGCCGTAGCCGGGGTGGATGGCGTCGGCGCCGGAGGCCTTGGCCGCGTCAAGGATTTTCTCCATGACCAGGTAGGAGTCCGCGGCGGTGGTGCCGCCCAGTGCGAAGGCTTCATCGGCCATGCGCACGTGGAGGGCGTCACGGTCCGGTTCGGCGTACACAGCCACGGAGGCAATGCCCTCGTCGCGGGCCGCCCGGATGATGCGGACGGCAATTTCGCCGCGGTTGGCGATCAGGACTTTGGTGAGCTGGTTTGCACCGGCGGACTGTGAGTTGGTCACACGAGACTCCTTCTATTCTTCCTGCGACTCTAACGCGGTTGAGAGGGTTTGGCCCACACATCATGCTGTTTCGGCGTGTGAAACGGCGTTCTTTTGTGGGGTTCCTACAAAATCCGCGTTGCGGTGGACGCTTACTCGCCGGCGATCCGCCGCAAGGTGGCCAGATGGCCGGCCCACGCGGTTTTGCCCGCGGGCGTGAGTTTGACCGAGGTGCGGGGGAACTTGCCCACAAATGCCTTCTTGATCTCCACGAATCCGGCCTTTTCCAAGGTGGCCAGCTGCTTGCTCAGCACCGAATCGCTGACCTGTACGGTGTTGCGGATGTCCTTGAAGTCCATCGATTCGGCGTGGGCTAGTGCGGCGGCGATCGAGAACCGCACGGGCTGGTGCAGGACCTCGCTCAGTTCCAGTCGCGGGTGCTGGTCCCTGCCCACGGCTTGGTCCTGACTCATGCGCGCAGCTCACGGAATGCTGCGGCCAGTCCGACGGCGGCCAAGACGGCGGCTGCCGAAATGTAGTAGGCCAGGTTGCCGTGGGGGAAGACGTAGGCGCCAATGAAAATGGCCACTACGTAGAGGCCCATGTAGGCGGCAAGTGAGGTGCCGAACCGCCTTGAAAAGCCGGCTTTGGTGGTGCGCTGCATCATCGGCCAGGTGAATGCGCTGATGGCTGCCCACGCGCCTACCGAGATGGCCAGCAGCGGTGCGCCGTAGCCGGTGTGGGCAACGATTTGGAATCCGATCATCAGCATGGAACCCATGATGGCCAGGGAATTGAATGCCATGGCCGTGGGCCAAGCCGCCGCGCTGGTGGCTGAGGCGCCGATGCTCTGGGCCTTGGCGAGGAGTTCCTGTGCTTCTGCCGCGGACGGAATGCTGTTCTGCTGGCTCATCGTGGCGCCTTTCGCTGATGATTCATGAAGTGATGACATCAGTGTAAGAAAGTACTTTCCAAGGCGTCAAGTACTTTCTGTTGGCCAGTTTTCCTATGCGCAGGGCACGACGCCGGCTGTTGCGCTGCTCGACGACGGGCGCAGCGCTGGCAGTGTTCGGCTGCGCATAAGGGAAGCGGCCGTCCGGCATGCGCTGAACCGGCAGAAGGCTCGGCACAGAATGGTTCGGCTAGGCCCAGAGAGCGGTGATGGACACCCCGGTTTTCGCCAGCAGCCGGCGGAGTGTGGAGATCGACAGACCCACTACAGTGTGCGGATCCCCGTCCACACCCGTGATGAACGCCCCGGCCAGGCCGTCAATCGTGAACGCCCCGGCAACCTGCAGCGGCTCGCCCGTGGCAATGTAGGCGTCAATCTCGGCATCGGTGACGTCCTCGAAGTGGACCACGGCGCTGGTGAGCTCCCCGTGCCCAACGCCAGGGCCGCCGTCGTGCCTGGAAATGAGCCAGTGGCCGGTGTGCAGGATGCCGGAGGAGCCGCGCATCATGCGCCAGCGCTCGCGCGCCACCTCGGGTTCCCACGGCTTGCCGTAGGGTTCGCCGGCAAATTCAAAGACGGAGTCGCAGCCCACCACCAGGCCCTCGGGCACGGTGGCCGCGACGGCTTCGGCCTTCGCCCGGGCCAGCAGCAGCGCTGTATCGGCGGGGCTGACGGGGCCTGCGGCTGCCGTGACGGCGTCCTCGTCGACGTCGGAGACCAGGACCCGGTGCTGGATGCCGGCGTCGGTCAGCAGCTTGGCGCGGGAGGGGGAGGCGGAGGCGAGGATCAGGCTCGGTGTCATGACTCAAGCCTAAACGCCGGAAAGTGCCCGTCGCCTCCGGTGGGAGCCGCTGGGGGAGCGAGGCCTCGGGGCATCGAGACCCCGGGGCCCTAGGACATTAGCGCCTATCGTCCTCCCCGGACTCGCTCCGCTCGCCCGGGGCCCCTCGGACATTAGGCTTGGTCCCATGCGCAAAACGTATGACGAGCTCGTGGCCGAGGCGACCGCCGTGTCCGTCGACGGCTGGGATTTCTCCTGGCTGGGCGGCCGGGCGCTGGAGGAGCGGCCGTCGTGGGGATATCAGGGCCTGATGGCGGAGCGGATGGCTGCTGCGCAGGCTTCCCTGGACTTGCAGACCGGCGGCGGCGAGGTGTTGGCCGCGGCCGCCGTGGTGCCGCCGCTGGCCGTGGCGACTGAAGGCTGGCCACCGAACCTGCCGGTGGCCACTGCCCGCCTGCACCCGCGCGGAATTATGGTGGTTTCCGACAACGATGAGCCTCCGCTGCCTTTCGCCGACAACGCCTTTGACCTGGTCACCAGCCGGCACCCCGTCAAGGCTTGGTGGGACGAGATCCACCGTGTCCTGGCGCCCGGCGGCACCTATTTGGCGCAGCAGGTGGGCCCGACCAGCGTTTTTGAATTGGTGGAATTCTTCCTGGGCGCGCAGCCCGAAAATGTGCGCCGCGGGCGTCATTGGGACGACGCCGTGGCTGCCGCGACTGCCGCCGGCTTGGACGTCGTGGACCTTCAAACAGCGTCGCTGCGCACGGAGTTTTACGACATTGGCGCCGTGATCTACTTCCTGCGCAAGGTCATCTGGATGGTTCCCGGGTTTACGGTTTCGGAGTATGACGACAAGCTGCGTAAATTGCACGCGATCATTGAGCGCGACGGCAAGTTCTCCGCCACCACCACCCGATTCCTCATCGAGGCCCGCAAACCCTAGCGCCCAAGTCTGTGTTGCAGTTGT
>JBAUMA010000326.1:0-2381 GCA_049578485.1 Specibacter sp. | reverse complement strand
CGGCGTGCCGGTCGCCCATGAAGCACGGCAGGAAGCCGATGCCGGCGCCGGCCCGGGTGGCCTCGACGTGCACAAACACGTTGGTCGAGCTCAGCGAGTCACGCATCGACGGGACCAGCCGCCGTGGCGCATCCAGGTCGTCCACCTGGAGCATGGAGTCCACGAAGTACACCAGCGGGTGGCGGGTCAGTTCGGCAACGGAACGCGGGGTGCCGAACTCTGCCAAGTAGCGGCGGGAGGCGTACATGCCCAGCACATATTCGCCCAACCGAATGGCCTGGGCCCGGTGCACCTGGGTTTCCCCGACCACCACCTCCAGATCCAGCCCGGAGCGGTGCTGTAGCGCCCGGCGCGTGACGGTAAGCAGTTCGACACTCAGTGCCGGGTGGCTCCGCTGCAGGCGTGCAATAGCGGGTGCGGCGATGTAGGCGCTGAAGCCGTCGGTCGCTGACATCCGCACGACGCCTGAGATGGCCTGCTGCCCGGTGGTGGCGGTGATTCCGCGCATGGCGGCCTCAACGCCCTCTGCCACGGCGGAGGCCCGCTGGCCCAGCTCGGTCAGCTCCCAGCCGCCCACGGTGCGGGCCAGCACGCGGCCTCCCAGCGTCTTTTCCAGTGCAGCGATCCGGCGGGAGACCGTGGTGTGGTTAAGGCCCAGGCTGTCTGCTGCCGTCGTGAACCGGCCGCTGCGCGAGACGGCCAGCAGCACCAGGAGGTCGTTGGGGTGTGGAGCCTCCGACGGCGGAAATACTGGATCCATAACTGCATAATCGCACAGACACCCTGCAAGTTTGGGCATTGATGCAGAATTCGCCGTCCCGCATACTTCGTAAGACCCCGTTGTGCGGCAGCTCACACCCCTGACGGGTGCCATGGGCGCAGCACGGAGTAGGCATGGCATGCAGATGGGGCCGCAGAACTGACCAGATCACTCTTCGTGTCAACGGGGACATCAAAAGGAGAAACAGATGAGCGCAGCAGACCAGCTCACCGGAGGCCGCCGCAATCCGGCCAATGGAGCAAAGGACACCTCCGCACTTAAAAGGATCGTCATGGCGTCGATGGCCGGCACGGTGGTGGAGTGGTACGACTTCTTCCTCTACGCCACCGCCGCGGCCCTGGTCTTCAGCAAGGTGCTGCTGCCGAGAATGGGCAACGAATACGACGGCATCATCGCCGCGTTCCTGACCTACGCCGTCGGCTTCATCGCCCGGCCCCTGGGCGGCATCGTCTTCGGTCACATTGGAGACCGGCTGGGCCGCAAGAAGACCCTGCAGATCACCATCCTGATGATCGGTGCGGCAACGGTCTTGATGGGATGCCTGCCCACGTTTGCCGCGATCGGCATCTGGGCCCCCATCCTGCTGGTGTTGCTGCGTTTTGTGCAGGGACTGGCGCTGGGCGGCGAGTGGGGCGGGGCGGTGCTCTTGGTTGCCGAGCACAGCCCGGACAGCCACCGCGCCTTCTGGTCCTCCTGGCCGCAGGCAGCGGTCCCGGTGGGCAACCTGCTGGCCACCGTGGTGCTGTGGATCATGTCCGCAACGCTTTCCGATGGCGCCTTCCTGGCCTGGGGCTGGCGCATGGCCTTCTGGATCTCCGCCGTCGTGGTGCTGATCGGCTACATCATCCGCACCAGGGTCACCGAATCACCCATCTTCGAGGCCGCCCGCGCGGACCTGGAGCAGGAAAAGGTTGCCGGCTACGGCGTCGTTGAGGTGCTCAAGCGCTACCCGAGGGGTGTCCTCACCGGCATGGGACTGCGCTTCGCCGAGAACATCATGTACTACCTGGTAGTCAGCTTCTCGATCGTCTACCTGTCCGTCGGACTGAAGATGAACACCTCCTCCATCCTGGGCCTGATCGCGATCGCGCATCTGTGCCACTTCGCTGTCATTCCTCAGGTGGCCAGGCTTTCGGACAAGTACGGCCGCAAGCCCGTCTACCTGGCCGGCGCGATCCTGGGCGGGACCTGGGGACTGTGGGCCTTCCCGCTGATGGGCAGCAAGAACGACTGGGTCATCCTCGGTGTCATCATCGTGGGCTTGTGCTTCCACGCCCTGATGTACGCCGGACAGCCGGCCCTGATGGCCGAGATGTTCCCGACCCGGATGCGTTACTCCGGCGTCTCGCTGAGCTACCAGGTCACCTCGCTGGTCGCTGGCTCGTTGGCGCCGATCCTGGCAACCCAGTGGCTCAAGGACACTGGCTCGGTGACCCCCACCGCCATCTACCTGCTGGTGGCAGGGGCCATCACCGTGGTCGCCGTGCTGGCCATGAAGGAGACCAAGGGCACCTCGCTGTACGACGTGGACGCAGCCGACGCCAAGGCCACGGCTGTAAGGGCTGGTGTGGGCGCATGACATTCGAGACCGGCACTTCTG
>JBAUMA010000325.1:0-6274 GCA_049578485.1 Specibacter sp. | reverse complement strand
GCCCTATTCCCATACAAATTAACAGAGAGCGGGGGCCGATGCTGGTTGGATCATCACGGACCGTGTTGTGAGCTGTGAGAATGTTTCAGCCCGCGGGAACTGCAACGATGGGTGGGGCGGGTCCCGGCCGGGTGACTGGGTGAAGTGGTGGGCTAAGGAACCTATCGTGTGGGTTGCCTAGCTGTGGCCGGGGAAGGAGGCTGACGCGGTCAGTGTCAGAGCGTTCTTGCACTATTGATTTTGAAGTGGTCGACGTCCCCAAGGTTTGAACTGCACCCCGAGAGTTGGACCGAGAACTAGAGAAGTTCGCTCTTGAGGAGCACACCTCTAAGTCCGCTCGGCTGCTGCAGGGCGCCGAGATGGTGCTACAGCGTCACCGGCGGCGTCGTGAGATCGCTGCAAGCATTGACTTCGTCAGAAGCCATGATGCAGAGCTGTTGACCCGACGCGCTGATGCATGACGCAGTATCTCGATATTGAGGGCGCGCTCCAAGTCGTCGACGGCTACGGCTTTCACATTAGGGACATCGGACTGCTTGCCTCAGCCCTTGCCCGTTCGGGCACTACGGTGCTGGGAATCGACGCTGACCCCGACCTTGCCGCGAAGGCGGCGGCGTTGCCGGATTCTGTGGCGAGGTTTCTCCCGCTGTTGGACGGAAACAAACGCACTGCCCGGGCGCTGATGGTGTCATTTCTCCGGATTAGCGGGTACAAACACAATTTTGGCACTGATGACGCGTTTGACCTGGTCCTGGGCGTGGCCGCCGGGAATCTTGGATTGGAACAATCGGCAGAGGCGATCGCCTCCCATATTGTTCCCCGTTAGGCGACGACAAAGGTGGTTGGATCCGGTCGTCGTTGGGACGGATACCCAACCAGAAATCACGGAGATCGAGGTGTTCCCGCGGGGAACACATCTCCCTCGGGACTGGCCCGGATTGGGCCGTATTGGCCCGTACTTCCGCGGGAACCCGCCATTTCCCTATGTTTGCAGGGACTGAAAGCTGCTTAGAATCCCACCTTGGGCACGCTGAACACCCTGATCACAGGGGGCTTTCGTGATTAAGCGTTGACAGCTGTCAACACGCAGTCATGCGACCTTTGGTGGCGGGTTATGAGGTTTGATGGGGGAGCCGGCGCCCCTCGTGGCGCCCGCGTGCCCTTCTGCGTTGGCCCGTCTTGTTCAATCCTCCAAGTTCCTGCTCTGCGTCCCGATCGCGGGCAGATGGTGTGGTGATACCTGTTCATGGTTCCGAACTGCCTAAACGACATGAGTAGCGCTCTTTTTCTGCCGATCAGTGGCGGTGAACGTGCTTGATCGCCGTCAACGGCTCTGATCATCGAATTAAATATGCAAGTCGCGGGATCGCAGTGTCTACACCGGATACACCATTCGGCGGGACGGTCACCGCGGGAGATGGTCGGAACTATCGACTACTTTGCACCTTCGGCTTGGGTGCAAGTAGGCAAGCAAAGCTGGGACAGTCCCCAACAAGATTGGCACCGAGATTTCGGAGTTCATGGGAAGGGGCCCGACCGAATGACCGTGATCGTCATGTCGCGTGCGCCCATGGGGTTACTTGATTGCAATGGAGAGATTTGCTGGAGATTTTTAACTCTTGGTTGTATCGGTGCCTGGGCGTTCCAGGGCTGCCAGATTCTGCAACTCGCGCAGGATCTCCAATTGCTGGTGATTGATGGTCATCAGCAATTCAATCTCTTCCTTGGACTTCAGGTTTGTATCGTAATCATGCTGTGCCATCACCCCAGCAATGGCGTCCTGGCGTTTGGCAGCGATGAGCAATATGGCGCCCTGGAGGCCGGCCAACATGGACAGAAACAGGTTGAGAAGAATGTACGGATAGGGATCCCACGCTCGCGAAGCCAGCGCGAAAGTGTTGAATGCGGCCCAGACCACCATGAAGGCGATGAAGCCGCCTACGAATGGCCAGCTTCCCATTCCGTTACGCATGAGGTCGGCGGCACGCTGGCCACGGGTAAGGGATGCTTTGTGCTTCGTGTGCCAAGTCTGCGTGTCGTCGGTCATGTTCTCACCTTAGCCACCTGGAGTAATAGGGAGTCGCACCGAATCGCGAGTTCTCATCTTGCGCCGCCGAGGATATCGCCGTTCAAAGTGTGGCCGGCTCCCGGTCGGACTCTTACCTCGCAATGGGAAACCAAACCTTGGGGCAGGACAGCGCGTCAAGCTAACCCGGAGCGGCAGCGCCGATGGCACAAGTGTGTCCAGCAACTTGACCACAAACCTGGGTGCCGGCATGCGGGTTCTGCCCAGCAGAAGCCTATCGACACGGCAGGTGGTGCCCACTAACGTTGCGAATGCTGACCTAGTTTCGTTGTCATGGGCTCGCACGCACTGAGGTGAAAATTCTAAGATTGCCGTTGCCGGGCCGCCGTACAGGGGGGCGGTCCGGCCAAGTAGTGAGGTAGAGACATGTCAGATGTTAAGAAGGTTCTCGCGACTCTTGATGCCGAGCTTGCCTGGCAGCGCGAGCTTTACAAGGACTTCCACCGTCATCCCGAGTTGAGCCTGCAGGAGTTCGCCACGGCGCAGGTCGTCGAACAAAAACTCAGAGACTGGGGGTACACGGTCCAGCGCATAGGGGGTACCGGCGTCGTCGGGGTTCTGGAAAACGGGACCGGCGCGTGCGTTCTGGCCCGCGCGGACATCGACGCGCTTCCCGTCACCGAGGCTACGGGCCTTGACTACGCCTCCACAGCCACGGGCACGGACACTGACGGGTCCACGGTGGGTGTCATGCACGCATGCGGCCACGACATGCACGTCACGGCACTCCTGGGTGCGGCCAAGGTGTTGGCCGAGCACCGGGAAGCCTGGTCCGGGACGTACATTGCCTTGTTCCAGCCGGCCGAGGAGACCGCCGCCGGCGCCCGTGCGATGCTCGACGACGGGCTGCTCGCCAAGGTGCCCCGGCCCGACGTCGCGCTGGCCCAGCATGTGATGGCCACCGAGGCCGGCACGATCGGCACTACGGCCGGGCCCATCCTCTCCGCCGGTGACTCGATCAAGATCACCGTCCACGGCCGCGGCGCCCACGGGTCCATGCCCCACAACTCCGTGGACCCCGTAGTGCTGGCCGCCTCGATCGTGCTGCGCCTGCAGACCATCGTCTCGCGCGAAACGATGCCGGGGGAGTTCGCCGTTGTGACGGTTGGCGCCTCCAACGCCGGCACCAAGTCCAACATCATCGCCGACCACGCCGTGCTGTTACTGAACGTTCGCACCTACGACACCGAGCTGCGCGGGCATGTCATCGCCTCGATCGAACGGATCGTGCGAGGGGAATGTGCCGCGTCCGGCTCGCCCAAGGACCCCGAGTTTGAGTACTACGACCAGTACCCGCTGACCACCAATGACGCGGACGTGAACGCCAAGGTGACGGCGGCCTTCACCGCCCACTTCCCACCGGGGACGGTCTACCATACGGCCCCGGCCACGGCGTCGGAAGACTTCAGCCGGCTGCCGGACGCGTTCGGTGTGCCCTACACCTACTGGACCGTCGGTTCCGTACCGTCAGATATTTACCGCAAGGCCATTGCGGACGGCACAGTGGCCCAAGACATCCCGGCGAACCATTCGCCCTTTTTCGCCCCGGCCGTTGACCCGACGTTGGGGGCGGCTACGCGGGCCCAAGCGGTTGCGGCCCTCGCCTACCTCGCAAAGGGGGAGTGAACGCCATGAGTGCATCATCTGCAACAGCGGCCGTCAAGGCTGATTGGAAGCCGAGCGATAAGTGGCTTTTTGGCATTGTTCTGGCCGTCATCAATTTTTGGCTGTTCGCGCAGACCTTGCTCAATGTCATCCCGGGCATCCAGGGCGGTTTGGGCATTGAGCGGACCGTCGGCAACCTGGCCGTGTCCGTGACCTCGCTGTTCTCGGGCATTTTCATTGTGGTGGCCGGGGGCCTGGCCGACCGTATTGGCCGGGTGAAGATCATGAATGCCGGCATTGTGCTGAGCATAGTTGGTTCGCTGCTGATCGCGCTTACGCCGGGGAACGCCGGGGTGCTGACCTCGGCCATGCTGTTGGGTGGGCGCATTGTCCAGGGCCTGTCCGCCGCGTGCATCATGCCCTCCACGATGGCGTTGATCAAGACTTACTACCAGGGGAAGGAGAGGCAGCGGGCACTGTCCTTTTGGTCCATCGGCTCCTGGGGAGGGTCAGGTTTTTGTTCGCTCTTCGGCGGCCTGATGGCGGCGACCTTCCTTGGCTGGCGCTCCATCTTCTGGATCTCGATTGTGCTCTCCATCGTGGCCCTGATCCTGGTCCGTGGCACCCCCGAGTCACGGGCTGCGGTGGACCCCGACGCGCCGGAGCACCATTTCGACTGGAGCGGACTGGTCTGCTTCATCATCACGCTCGTGTCCATCAACGTCTACATTTCCCAGGGACCCAACATTGGCTGGCTCAGCTGGACAGGGATCACGCTGCTTGCCGTCTTCGTGGTGTTCGGCCTGGTCTTCCTGCAGATCGAGACCAAGAAGCACACGGCCTTTGTGGACTTGAAACTGTTCAAGAACGGCACCTTCACCGGCGCCACGCTCTCGAACTTCCTGCTCAATGGTGCCGCCGGCACACTGATTGTCTCCCTGGGCCTGGTCCAGGTCGCGGCGGGGTTGTCTTCTCTCCAGTCCGGGCTGCTCACCCTCGGGTACCTTGTGGCGATCTTGTCGACCATTCGTGTGGGGGAGAAGTTGCTGCAACGCTTCGGGCCCAAGAAGCCCATGCTCTGGGGGTCCATCATCACCGCAGCGGGTATCCTGATGTGCTCCATGACGTTCCTGCTCATCGACCAGTACATCGTCCTGTCCATCATCGGGTTCACGCTATTTGGGATCGGGCTGGGCTTCTATGCCACCCCGTCCACTGACGCGGCGCTCTCCAACGTGCCCGACAACCAGGTGGGCGCGGCATCCGGCATTTACAAGATGGCCTCCTCGCTGGGCAACGCCATTGGCGTGGCCATCTCGGCCGCCCTGTACGTTGCAGCCCAATCCGTGGACCCGAAGCTGATCCAGTCCTGGGGGCTATTCATGGGCCGCCAAGACAATGTGGCCCTGCGGTTCGGCGGGGCAGTGGGTCTGCTGTTCAACGTATTTATGGTGCTGGTGGCGATCGCGGCCATCATCCTCACCGTTCCGTCCCAGCGTCCTCAAGCAGAAGAGGACGCCCGGCCAGACGTGGTGGCCCCACCGGCATTCGGCAACTAAACCGGCACATCCCGAAAAACGCGCCTCTGGCAAGCGGCCAGTTAAGGCATCGCCCTGTCAAAGCCGAGGTCCTCGGCAATTTCGGCGGCTGACTAGGCATCGTCCTGTTCAAACATCAAGCACGTCGAGAGAACACTATTGGCTATGAACTGTGAAGCGGACCCGGCGGTCCAGGATAGTTCCGCTGCATGATGCTGGCCAACCCACGACTGGTTTATCACGGGGGAATCGGTAGTGTCCAGAACCAGGCACCGCTGATTCGACGCGGGGATGTTAGACGGCTGGGAAGGCGGGATCAGCCAACGACGGAGGACCGGCTTAGCGAGTGCCACGTCCGATTGTGGTAGACCAACGGCCGAGCTTCCTGGGCGCCCCGGCTGGATTCGCTGGGCACGCTGACCTGAAGAACCTGAACCGCCACGACGGTCGAGTCTCCGGCTTCCATACGATTGACAATCCGGCCCCGCATCCAGGCATTCGCAGCGGGCAGGTACGGTTCGCCAGTGATCAGGCGCGACCAGGTTGATGCGTCGGCAAAGCGGTCAATACCGCTGGTGGCAAAATTCCTGGCCAACCCAATCTGTTCGGCACCCAGCAAGTGAATGACGACTGTCTCGGCTTGCTTGACGGTTGGTGTCGATGACGAAGCTGATGACAGTGAGAAGACGACGAGGGGAGGGTTGGCTGAGACGGAAATGACGGAAGTGGCCGTCAAGCCCACGGGGCCGGCACCCACGTCGGCGGTGATGACGGCGACCCCGGCGGGGTGGTTTCGGAACGCAGATTTGAAGTCGTCCGCGCTGACCATGTCGGAGAAGCCGTGTTGGGTTACCGGTAGGTGCAAGCTGCGGGCGGTTGACTGCGACATGGATACTCCTTCACTGCGGCCGGATTCGGCCTGGGCTGCGGCTGCAGCCGTCGATGAAAAAATATCACTCAATTGAATTTGTGGATGATTTTCGGTTACGAATCATGGCGGAGTGACGCGGATATTTCGTTCAATGACAATTTGTGACCATGAAAT